>CAYHRP010000001.1:0-16205 GCA_964359145.1 uncultured Gammaproteobacteria bacterium
AATCCAATTGTCGTATTGACGGTTGCAGAAGACGTGTCTTTGTAGGGCCATGATCACATTTCACCAATATATAAGTCGTAAGAAAAATCTTATGAACACAAAAAGTATTCAGTGGGTTTTGCGCGTCGCCGTCGCCGGTGAGTTTATTGGTCACGGAGTATTTGCCTTGCAAGGAAAGCCTGAATGGGTCGGTTGGTTTGCGATCTTCGGTATCTCGAACGTTGAAACAGCCACGACTTTGCTTCTGGTTCTGGGTCTGCTCGATGTCGCGCTTGCCATTCTCGTGCTTGTAAAACCGATTCGTCTTGCTCTGTTGTGGATGGCGTTTTGGGGATTTTGGACCGCGCTTATGCGGCCGATCGTCGGTATGCCCGTCTGGGACTTTATTGAGCGATGGGCAAACTGGGGCGCGCCGCTGGCACTGCTTCTGCTGATGGGGTGGCCGAAAAAAGCCAAAGAGTGGATTCATTAATCTTGCGACGAAGATGGTGTCTCATCGAATTGAGGCAATTGGTCAGCGGCTTGTTCGTTGGTAATTTTTGTGAGTGTGTGTTCGGACCATCCAAGGCCTCCGCCCGTAGTGACTTCATGACTGTACCAATATCGATAGTATTGATGGCATTCCGGGCATTGGCGCAGTGCTCCAAACGCATCAGTGCTTTGTCCCCCCACGCTCTCAAGTGTGTCCAGTTCTTTTGGAATGGACTCGCCTTGATCCGTATCAACGGTAATCGTGTCGGGGAGTTTTGAGCAGATGCGGCACGGTTGCTGACGATTTGAGGTCATACACATCAATAATGCGAGAATAAGATGACGCCCCGGCACACGTGCGTGCGGGGCGTCTTCAAGAGGATGAGTCGGGCGCGGCCTGTGGCAGGCCGACGTAGACGGGCGTTCCGTCTACGTCAACCGTCGCGACGGCCACGCGCAGAAGCGCGCGGTCGACAGCGACCGCCATGGTCGCATGGCCGCGCTCTCCGAGGAGCGCGTACCGCTCGCCGGTGGCGAGCATCTCACGCCCGACATTTCTCGCCGCCGCAAGGGCGGCATCGGACAGGCGCATGGCGCCTCCTTTCTGATCGCTTGGATCGTTCATACCCTACACGCTATTTTTTATCTGTCAAGCCTTTCGTACTCATCCACTCGCGCAGTTGTTTTTCGGATGAAAGCACCATTGCCCTGTCCCATGCTTTTCCGTCGCGATTGAACGTTCTTGGTGATTCTTCCGTACGTAAATCTCGCGCCTTCCCAAAGTCAATGATATAGGGGAGTCCAGTAGCGCGGTCTATCATAATATTTCCCAAGTGGAGATCGCCGTGTGCAATATGTCGTTCGTGCATTCTGGAAAGATATGCACGGAGGCGATCAAAGAACATTGTTATGTCAAATTGTTCGGGTAAAATATCTTTTATGTTTTCTGTGGTTTGACCATTTATGATGTGTTCAAGGGAGCAGGCGTCCAAATGTTCCATGACCAGGCCTTCCATGCTCGCGGTCTTGAAGGCGAAAAACGGCATCGGAGTTCGCACACCTTGAGCTTCAAGATCGGAAAGCCGATCGAGAAAACCCATCTCTTCCATGACGGAGCGGCCTTCCTTATAGCGTTGCCTATTGGTGATGATTTTTGCGCACACCCATCCATTCGTCGCGCCCGGTGTTTTGAGCGTGTGAACCGAAGCTGTGTTTCCACTGCCGAGAAAAAAGCGCTTCGTGTTTATGCGATTGCGGATTTCTTGTGTCATGGTTACAACGTCTTCCGGACGAACCTCCACACCTTCTTGTACTGTTGGAACATCAACGCGAAGGAGCGATGTTTCGCGTTCTGTCACATATCGTTTAAGGCGCTCAAGTCCCGTCTCATAATCGCCGCTATCCTCGGCTGCTTCCAAAATCTCACGAAAGCGTCTAGGCGCTTTTGTGGATTCGTCAAGACCGTCAATGAACGCAAAAAACGCCTTCTCGGCGGCCTCTTGTTCTGCATCGTGCCGCATGGCGGCTTCTGGTTTTCGTGTCATGGGGTAATATCTATCGCTTATTTTAGCACACGACGTTTTTGCATGGTATCATTTTTGCACTATGAAACGATTTGTTTTCATACTTCTTGCCTTGTGTGCCGTTGTGGTGATTGTGTGGGTGTTGACACGTGATACGCTCGCGCCGATATTCACGAAACGCGAGATTGAATCGTACGCGCACAGCCTTATTCGTGTGACAGCGCCGCCGCCGCATGCCTCTGTTTCAAGCCCGCTTACGATTGTGGGCGAGGCGCGTGGAACATGGTTTTTTGAGGCAACGTTTCCGGTTGTGATCGTTGACTGGGACGGACGTATTATTGGCGAGAGCTATGCGACCGCGCAAGGCGAATGGATGACCGAGGATTTTGTGCCATTTTCAGCGACGCTTACGTTTGACGCCCCAACGTTGTATAAGCGCGGCGCCATCATTTTGCAAAAATCAAATCCGTCGGGGTTGCCAGAGCACGACGACGCATTGGAACTTCCTATTACCTTTGCTCCATGACCTTGTCCATTGTTGAACGTCTGAAAGGCTCTCGTCGTTTCAAGCGTTTCCATCATTTCGTAGAACGTTTTGAGCGGTTTCTTATGCCTGTCGCTTTGCTCTTTGGTGTTGCGTTTGATTTTATTACGTTTCGCGCATTGCGCATAGAAAGCGCTATTGTGCTTCTTATCGTTCACCTCGCCGCGGCTCTTACTCTGATGGTGTACATGCATGTAAGCGACGAGTTTCTTTTAGATCGCAAGATACGTATTCTCTCGTACATCCGTTTGATAGCTCCGTTTGTTCTACAGATTTCCCTTGGCGCGCTCCTTGGCGCTTCATTCATTTTTTATTGGTTTGGCGGCGCTCTGTCTGTGAGTTGGCCGCTCCTCATCATTATTGCGGCGCTCATGGTTTTCAATGAAACGCTCCGCCATGCCTTTCAAGATCCGCGCGTGCAATGGGGCGTTTACACGTTCATTTTGATTTCCATGGGCATGCTCATGCTGCCGTTTTGGACGGGCCGCATGGGTACGGATATATATGTGCTATCAAATTTCGTGACGTTTACGATTATTGGATTGGTGCTGATAGTGTTGTGTCGTACCGTTGGACGCGTGCGACAACAGATAGCCTCGATCGTTGCGAGTGTTGTGCTCGTGGCGGCGGTGATGGCTGTACTCTACTTTGGCAACATCATTCCGCCGCTTCCGCTTTCCTTGCGTGAGGCGGGCGTGTATCATCAACTTCATCGCGTAGGGCAAGATTATACTGTGCTATCCGAGCGCGAATCGTTTGTGCAGAGGCTCGTTCCCGGACAGCGCGTTCACGCCGCATCCGGACAGCGTCTGTATGCCTTCAGCTCGGTTTTTGCGCCAACCGACTTGCGCACGCGCATTGTGCACGAATGGCAGAAATACGATGAACGTAAGCACGTTTGGGTCACGCAGAGCCGATCGTTGTTTGCCGTAACTGGAGGGCGTCAAAGCGGTTATCGCGGATACTCCTATACCACTCGAACAACACCAGGACGCTGGCGCGTGAACATTCAAACGGAACGGGGAAGCACGCTTGGACGTTTATATGTTCGCGTTTTGGCTGCGTCAAGTGACACGGAACTCGTTGAATTGATAAAATAATGCCCTCTATGACACACACATTCAAACTCATGGCACACGCTTTGTGCGCGGCTCTTCTTATGTTGTTGAGTGTTGCTCCCGTTTTTGCCGCCGACACGACGGGACCTGAAGTGAGCGCTATCGTTCCGCGTACGGCGCAATATTCTGTATCGCAAACATACACGGCAACGGCAAGCGATCCCTCGGGAGTCGCGCAGTGTCGTTTGCTCGTTTCGAGCATCTACGAAACGCCGATGACATACAATGCCGCAACGGGGCAGTTTGAGGCGACATACACGTTTGAAGTTGAGCGCACCGCAAATTCTATTCGTGCCGTGTGTACCGATGTGCTCGGCAACGAGACGAAAGGACCGTCAAAAATTATCTCGGTGTCACACGTACCATTAGAGGTCAACGAAGATGACGCAACGACGGGCATGCCGGCGCCGGAAGCGGAGATCGATGTGACGACTTGGACGCGCGCGGAAGTCATTGCCGAGTCGCCGGTGCTCATCAAAACGGTTTGTCCGGGCGGGGAAGATGTCAACCATCCGTGTCGCACGGTGTACTTTTTGGATAACGACGGCTTTCGTCACGCGTTTCCGAATGAGAAAACGTACTTCACATGGTACGACGCGTTTTTGGAAATTCATCTTGTAACGAATGACACAATGGCGTCGTATCACCTCGCGGGGAATGTCACCTATCATCCGGGCAAGAGGCTCGTCAAGTTTCCGTCATTGCCGACGGTGTATGCCGTTGAACGTTACGGACAACTGCGGCGCGTTGCAAGCGAACCGGTGGCGCGCGATTTGTACGGCGAGACTTGGAACAAAAAAGTGGACGATGTTTCCGAGGCGTTTTACGGTAACTATATGTTCGGCGAGCCAATTACGTCTCTCACAGATTTTGACGTGGACGCCGTCGTGCATTCGGTGAACTCCATCAACGACAATATCATTCCTATTCTTGTGGCGGAGTAGGTTTACGCTTTCTTAATGCGCTTTCGGCGCTCGGTGAAGAAGTAGATAACGGCTCCAAGAATGCTTCCGAGTAGAACAATCAAAATCCAAAGAGGGCGGTCTTCTTTTTGATATTTCACAACATCCACAAGCATCCAAATGTAAAACGCTACGAAGAACCCAAACACGATAAGGCCGAGGATTCCAATGAAGGATACGAATTGCGTGATACCTGCTGGAGAGATTGCTTCGTGGAGATTGGTATCGGTGATGACATAGGTATCGCCTCGTTTTTCTGCGTCAATGAACGCGGACAGCCCATTGACGTACCAATTGCCGTTTGATCCACGCGACTCGATGTTGTATTTGCCACTGATGTGCCACGCGCCGCTCTCCGTTTCTTGTGTTTGATAGCCGTAGATGTCAAATTCGGTGATGGTATACGTTGGCCCAAGATATTGTGTGAAAGTAGAACCGATTCTCGCGTCGAGCTCTGGCGTGAGAGAGTCGCGAATGGTTTGTGCGTCTTGGGAATAAATCAACGCCTCCATATCGGCAACGATGTCATCGGGGGTCACGTCAGTTTTTGCGCGAGCGGGAACGGCGATGCCGAGAATGAGAAAAAGAAAAAGCGATGTCAGTACGGGAAGGCGAAAGGCAAATGACATACATGAAGGATAAATGATTATGTGTACAGTATACCAAAACACACCCGTACATGGTGTGATGTTCATGTGGTGTGTATACTGTGCACAGTAAGCCGAGAAATTTAGTGAAAACGTATGGAAAAACACGATTTAGTTATGAATAAGTTTCTAACAATCAGTCATTGGCCATTGGCTTTTGCGGTGCTCGCGCTTTTGGGCGCGGGGTGTTTTGTTGATGATCCGAGCTTTGAAAATCTTGCACAGTGCACGGAGGAAACGCCATGGGGAAGCTGTATTGATATCAATGGCGCCGACTGGGCTCTCATTGGTACGTGGCAACTACAAAGCCAAGTGGTCTCCATGCCGGATGGTACGGTCACAAACCCGGCGTTTGGACGAACCACGAAGTTTGAAATTGGGACGTTCACCGTAACGGATGATTTGGGGAATCCGACTTCGGAGGAGGTTGACCTCACATTTACCGAGGATTATTCGACGGAACAATTTCCCGGAAATGAGGACTGCACGGTAAGCGGAGGGTTTGGCGGCGGCTGGAACGTGACGTCAGACATTAATTTGGATTTCGATCCGGCTGATCCGTCAACGGGCTCTGCCACCATATACAATCTTAAGATCACGACCGATCCCACGAATCCGCAGGTTGATTGCGAAGGAGATGGTGGCCTCCTCGTTCGATCGAATGCGGCGACAACGCCGCTTGGCGTTGGTCCGGGCTCGCATCCGGTGAGCGGCGGATTTGCACAGCTTAACTACACGTACACGGTTTTCGGCACGACGCTCATCATCGTGGCAAAGGAGGGAACTATCACGAACACTTATACCTATCAGCGCGTGCCATAAGGTTCATGCATAACGCGAAAAACTTCTATGGAACATCGAGATGAGTATCATGTGAGCGACAAGGAGCGACGGGAACAAAAAAAGGAAACACAGCGTGAGGAGGCGAGGAAAGGGAGGCGAGCGGAGCGCCGGCGGCGTTGGTTCTTGTGGGGCGGGCTTGCGGGGGCCATCGTGGTCATCCTGGTGGGAGTCTCTCGCTTAGCCGGGAATAATGCCGTCGTTGATGCGCCTCTCTTGAAGAACGACACGGTGGAGACTGGCGAATGGACAAAAGGAAACCCCGACGCTTCCGTGGTGCTCATTGAGTACAGCGATTTTCAATGCCCAGCGTGCGCGAATTATTTTCCAACGGTGAAGGAACTCTCGGAGCGCTATGCGGACGATATGCTCATTGTGTATCGCCACTATCCATTGCGATCTATCCACGAGCACGCGCAGATCGCGGGACAAGCGGCGGAGGCGGCGGGAATGCAGGGAAAGTTTTGGGAGATGCACGACATTCTGTTTGAGCGTCAAAGCGAATGGTCGAGCGGCCTTGGACAGAAGGCGGCGTTTGCGCGATACGCGCGAGAGTTGGGGCTTGATGTTGAGCGTTTCAAAAATGATTTAACTTCGGATGCGGCGCAGACGGCCGTGAATCGAGGTTACATCAGCGCCGTGGCGGCGGGCGTAAGCTCTACCCCGACGTTCTTTCTCAATGGCGAACCAGTGAGTGCGGCTCCATTACTGGGCGCATTTGCACAGCTCATTGATCCGCTCATTGGCTCATCTGTTGAACAAGACGAACAAAGTGAAGATGAAATCGATGCATAATTTTCCGCGCTGGATTCCCATCGTCATGCTGATGTTTGCGCTGTTTGGTTTTGCCGATGCGTCGTATCTTTCGGCGGAGCATTTCACGGGCGGTACACCTGTCTGCACGGTGATACAAGGATGCGACATTGTCACGACGAGTGTTTACGCTACTATTGGACCAGTACCGGTAGCGCTCTTGGGCGCCGTGTATTACTTCGCGCTCATCCTGGGACTTGTTGTGTACTTGGACAAGCGAAGCGTGCGTTGGTTGCGAAGCGTGGCATTCCTTCCAATGCTTGGGTTCGGTTTCACGCTCTATCTTGTGTATCTTATGGCGTTTGTGATTGACGCGTGGTGCATCTATTGTCTCGGCTCTGCAACTTCAACGATCGTTCTCTTT
The DNA here is from genome assembly GCA_964359145.1 of uncultured Gammaproteobacteria bacterium. GTDB lineage: Bacteria > Patescibacteriota > Patescibacteriia > UBA9934 > UBA11717 > 2-02-FULL-53-10. The sequence continues at coordinate 7,283 of CAYHRP010000001.1, forward strand.
GTGCTCGCGCTGTTTATTCTGTGGCGCACGCGAACAACGGTATCGCGCGGTTGACAACGGCACAAAAATCAGCTATCATTCATTCATAAATTTAGCGAACGCCTATGTCGCAAGATACTCCGCAAACGCTTGACGCGTTTGTCGACAAGCTCATTGACGAGAAAGGACTCTCGTCGATGGCTGATGATGTGCTCGTACAAATGAAAGCGGATTTGTTGTCGCGCGTGGAAGATCGCGTGAACGCCGAGATGCTCGAAGCGCTTCCGAGCGATCGCGCCGAAGCGTTTGAGGTGGTTCTGAACGAAGAATCATCCTCGAGTGATGACGTTGCGGCGTTTCTCAAGGGGAATGTTTCAAATTTCGATGAAGTGTTAGCCAACGCGCTGATGGGATTTCGACACACATATTTGAATCTCGGATAATATGGCGCGGCTTCGACGAATCCAAGGAGGGGGCGAGAGTGCGGCCATACGGCCGGTGGAAGCAATGGAAGCGCCTGTCAACCACGAGAGAAAAGTTTTCAAAGCCAAGCTCGGCGTGGTGGATGTTTCCGATGCACTTGAAAGTGAAGCGCGCGAACGCGCGGAACGCCGTTTGACGGAGGCGCCGGAGTCAAGAGCGACGACGCGTATTGGCAAAACGCGCGAATGGTTTGGCAGGGCATGGCGGAGCGTGTGGAAGGGTAATCTTATGCGAGAGTACTATCGCCAAAAGGAAATTGCGGCGGCGAAGGAGGACATTCGCACGACGGGCAACCTGTATGCGGGAGCCGCGGACAAGGCGGCGCACGACATTGCCATGGGCGCTATCGTGGAACGCTTTGTTAACGATTATGATGATGAAGTAAAAAAAGGCCTGATTCACACGGAGGCGGGCGAGAGCGTCGCGCGTTTTGAATCCGATGAAGACGCGCCGCGCATCAAGGCAGAGTTTACGAACCTCGTAAAGGCTTACGCGTCTGGGGACATTGACGCCACCGTTTTGCGTCAAGTGTCTCGCAATACGTTTGAACGATTGCGCCAAGCGCGCGCCAAGCAAGAAAGGGGAAGCGCGGATTTAGAGAAGGTCGTTGGAGAAGGCGAACTGTACGCGGACAATCTTTTGGAAATTGCAGAGCAAGTGCGCGGTCTTGTTGAGCATGGTCAGTCGATCGATGAACTCGACATTGATTTGGATATTACACTCGGACGCGCAAAGGCTGGTGTGCGAACAGAAACGCAAGCAAACGCCATTGGGACTATCGCCAAGAGGCTCACGGATTCCAAATTTGGCGGTTGGGTATCGGGTATGGCGGGTGCGGCGACGACGGAAACCGCGGTGGCATCGGCGCTGTCCGTGGTGTATTCGGCCGGGGCGTTTATGGGTCAGCGCGTGGCACGTAGCCGGCTTTTGGCGGCGGCGAGTTTTGGCGGTACGGCACTCCTTGCAGGAGGCATTGCGGCGTGGCGCGAGCGCAAACAACTTGATCGTGAGCGTCGTCTTCATGCGCGCGAGAGGGCAAAGAGCGCTACGTTCGTGGAGGGGCGCGACAAACGCCGCGAAGAAATGGAGGGTCTCATTTATGAAACGCGCCATGCGGGAGACGCGGCCAGTGAAATGGAATCGCTATTATTTGAACCTGACGCGTACGGTAACACTGCCGAACGTGATTTGACGCCGGAGGAGCTACAGCAACTCATGATTCTCGTGGCTGATGTGGACGCGCGCGTGGCCATTTCTGATCGCCATAAGCTTGATTTGTTGAGCTATAACTCGACAGAATCACTTGAGCAAGAGCGTCTGCGGTTGGACATTCTGCGCGCGCAAGCGAAGGTGCGTCTTGGAAGGGGAACGGGCGGTGAAGAAATCAGAGCCGTGCTCGCGCGCGTACAAGAGGCGCGGGAGACACATTTGCTCTCGGGGGATGTCAGAACAAAAAACGACCTCTTCAACAAGATGCGGCGCAAAGGTACGGCGAAAGCATTCGTGAAGGGCGTCGTTATTGGCGCCGCTATTGGGGCGACAGTGCAAGAGGTTGGCGCGGCATTTTCTGACAAACATGGTCTTTTGGATATGTTGCGCGGCAAGGGTCCTGTGCAAGGCGAGACAATGACAGGTCTTGCCTATCTCAAGCATTGGTTTAGCGGCGATCTGCCGCAAGTGAGCGGATCAATTGTTGATCACGTTGCCGGATACGACTTCAAGATTCCCGATGGGATGGATTTGCAAGAAAACGCCGATGGAACATTGACGCTCGCGGCAAATGGGCAAGAGGTTGTCAAAGGGTTGGAGTTGGATTCAACCGGACATTTCACAAATGCTTCTGCTGATGCGCTTGCCAAACAGGGCATCCATCTGTCTGAATCGGACGCGGCGGTGGCAAAAACCGTCATGACGGCGGGAAACATGGACGCGAAGGATTTCGTGCATCAGAACGCGGGCGATATGCACGAGGTGTCGCGCGATTTGTGGTATGGCAACGATACGCCGATGTACACCGACCCTTTGACGGGCAAACTTTTGGGAGCGGATCACAACGAACTGCGTTTGCTTTGGGGTGGTGATGGCGCCACAGGCATCGACGCGGATGGCAACTTTGTGTTTGACGTCAGTGAGATGACGAAAAACGGTTCGTGGCAGGGAGTTTACTCGGCCGATGCACAACGGCTTTTGCAGGATGGGCAGATGCGTCTGCTCCTCTCGCTCAACGATGCGACGCAGAACCGCGTGTTTGAAGTGGTTGTTGGCGCCGACGGGAAAGCGATTATTGACAAAGGAAGTCTTGTTGGGAAAGCGCTATTTCAAAACGACGGCGGCGAAGCGCGTTTTCTCGGACGTTTTGCGGAAGTGGCACAGGTGACGCACACGGACGACGCGGGAGTTGACCATGTACGTATGCTTGCCACGCATCTTGGAAAAGGCATCGATGTATTCAATGGTGAGGTACCGCGCGTCGTAGATGAAATTGTACCCATCACCGCGCTTGATGTTCCAAGCGCTGTTGACGTTCTCCCTCCGCCTATCATTCCTATCTGGGGTCGCCGCCCGCTTGAGCGGATGAGCATGGCGGAGGACGGGACGCCTCCTCCGTATTACTTCTATGAAGCAAGACTACCCGAAGAACGCCGTGAGGCGTTTCGGGCAAGGCGATCTCCCGAGCTGGAAAAAAATCCGAATACAACACTCGACCCGATGAAGGAGGCAGAGCGTTATCTTTCAGCATTGTCGAAGGAAGAGCGTGCTCATGTACAGAGTATGGCAGAAAAAATCGGTCCCCTCGGATCAAAAGTTGAGATAACCGTCTGCATTCCGGTTGCGGGCCATCAGGAGGAAAATAATATCTACCGATCGCTCGAGAACTATACTTTTCAGACGCTCCAAAAAGACAAGTTTGAGCTTGTGCTTTTCGTAAATCATCCGGACGTTGACAAGAAAGGGCAACCGATTCAACTGGACGGAACACTTGAGGAAATCGAGCGATTCAAAAGAGACTATCCCGACATGCCTGTGAAAGTGGTCTATGAAGTGGTTCCCATTAAAGAGGCAAAGATTGGGAGAGTGCGCAAATTGCTTTCTGATGCGATCTTGGAGCGTCAACTCCAACGTGGAGAGAATAAGGATATTATCATGGTGAGTAACGATGCGGATAACTATGGTGTGGCGCCGGAATATCTTGCAAATTTCACGAAGCGATTTGCAGAACATCCCACGGTTGATGGAATGCTCGGACAGCTTGATTGGGATCCAGAAACGTATGTCAATGAGCCGCTTATCCATGTTGGAACACGTCTCTTTCAGTATTTGAGCGTCATTGGACGCCATCGTTCCGGCGGAATGGTTTCAAGCGGAGCCAATTTTGCCTATAGGAGTAGCATCTACGCCGGAATTGGAGGATACATGGCGGAGTTGCCGGGTGGGGAAGATGTGGCTGTTGGTCAGGCTATTATTGAGGCGCGTGGAAAGAAGGATGCTTTGCGTTTTGCAGGCGCGCGTCACTCGCGCCTATACACGTCGGCTCGACGCGCCATTGGTGCCTTGAAAAAAGGATTGTCGCCTGTAGAACAGTGGGATATGGGTTTTAGCCCGTTTGATGATGACATTAGGAGAATGCAGGTATCGCTTGGCACTACTCTCGATTATGATGATGCGGGTTCCTTGGACAAACTGAAGCACGGGTTTGAACATGTCATCGACAGAACGCTATCTGTGTATGAGCGAGGCGAGACTCTTGGGAAAGACACGCCGAACTACAAAAAGGCGCTGGGCTGGCTTGGCGTTCAGTATGTGGTCGAAGATGGAAAGGTAAAAATTACTGATATGTCTCGACTTATCGAGGGGCTGAAGCGTTATCAGAAAGACGGCGTGCTCATGCGAGATGCCAAGTCGGGCAAGTCACTCGCAGAGCGGACCCTCAAGGCACAACGATTGGAGCGCCGTGTGGAGGAACTTCAAAAGGATTTAGATGTGCAAAAGCAGAATGCGGAGGCTTATACAAAAGTGACGCAAAGATATGATCAACTTGATCGAAAAAAGAAATTGCACGTTGACGTCGAGGACGATATATCGGCGTTTGACGAGATCCTGACCGCAGAGGAATCTACGTTGAAGAGTGTCGGTTCGTTTAAGTACAGCGAAAACCATGCGTTTTATGATAATGCCAAAACGTTTCGTGGAAAAGATCAGCACAACCGACCTATTATTGTAAAAAGAGCTCCTTCAGACAGTATTGAGCGATTGAAGTTTGGTCCAGCGATCGGCGATACGATTGAGTCCTACCTAAAAAAGCAGGGGTTTGTATCGGAACATGTTTTGTTGCCTCGATATATTCGTAAAGATGAAGCGGCAAATGAATACTCGCGAGTGTATGATGAACGAGGAATGGATCTTGAAGCACGCCTTGGAGGAAATTTGAGTTTTGAAGTCAAAGATGCTTTACGCATCATGCTACAGGTAGGACGCGGAGTGATGGATTTGCATGCACTGGGGGTGGTGCACGGTGACGTTGCTCCGAGCAATATTCTATTGAGTAAGCGAGGGGCCGTGCTGATTGATCTTGATGATGCTCGCATGCGCAAGGATAGCGGCGTGTTCGTGGACGCGGATCGCCTGCGTCTCAATCGATTTATTCAACCGCCAGAAGTCGTGCGTCACCCAGCTGTCTTTAAAGAAAACATTGATGTTTATCAATCAGGAGCGACGTTGTATCGACTACTCGCTGGTCAATGGCCGTATTTTGACCAATCTATCGAAGATCAGCCGATGACACACGAGGAACGCATGTATGCCTACAAGGCATTTCACGAGAAGGGGGACATGGCGTTTCCGGATACCGTTCCTGTCAGCGTGCAGGGGATCATTAAAAAGGCCATGGATCCAAATCCAAATACGCGGTATCAACACATGTATGAGATGGTGAGTGATATGATGGATGCACTTGAGGAGCCTCCAACTTCTCCTACATAGTCTATGAACCTCTTCCTTGTCATTGGTATTCCGACTATTCTCGTTGTATCGTTTGTGTTTGGAGGACTCATGGCGAAAAAGAAAGGAAATATCGGTACGGGAAAAGTGTACGGATTTTTATTGCTGGCAATTCTTACACTGGCGCTTGTTGTTCTCGTGTCGTTTTTTCAAAATTAACTCCTCGAAGGAGATACAATGAAAAACCACCAATTGGCGGTGGTTTTTTTCGGAAACAAGCCCTTAATGGCACGCGGCCAATAGCGCCTTGCGCTCGCGCGGTTTGAGGTGACGCCACGCTCCTAACTTCAAGTGTCCAAGCCGCACATTCATCACGCGCACGCGTTTGAGCGACGTGACCTCATAGCCAAGCTTCTCGACCATGCGGCGAATCTGTCGATTGCGTCCCTCGGTCAACACAACTGTGAACGCGCGTTTGTTGTGCCGTTCCACATAGGCGTCGCGCGTTTTCTTTCCCTGAATCATCATGCCATCGCGCATGTGTTTGATAAATGCGTGATCGAACGCGCGATCAACATGCACGAGATATTCCTTTTCGTGATGAAATTCTGGACGCAAGATTTGATTGACGATATCGCCATCATTGGTGAGCAAAAGAAGTCCGGAAGAGTCCTTGTCAAGGCGGCCGATGGAAAAAAAGTGAAAGTCAAATCCCAGTTCGTCTATAAGGTTGTGTTTGACAGTCTGACTCGTGGTTGTTTCAACACCGACAGGTTTATGATACGCAATATACACGCGTTGAATCTCCGCGGCGATGGGTTGCTTGTCAACGACAACAGCATCTTCGTCGCCAACGTTGTCGCCGACGCGCGCGACGCGGCCGTTGATGCGAACGCGGCCGTCTTTTATGAGAAGGTCCGCCTGACGGCGCGACGTCACGCCGAACGAGGAAAGATATTTGTTGATACGCATGGGGTTGGCTGTTGGCGATTCGCTATTGGCTTTTGGCTACCGACTTCTACCGTATTCTTCAAGAAAAGTAAAGTGGAGGGTATACTGTATCGTTGTCAGTAACCAACAGTTTTCTCATGACCTACCTCCTTGGCATTGACATCGGCGGAACCAAGTATCATCTTCGCGCTCGACCTCAAAAAGGCCGTGATATTGATGTGATTGTACCATCAAAAGGGAATCTTCACGTGCTAGGGGCCTCGAACATGATTAAGGAAATCAATGTGCACCTACTGGCGCTCAAAAAGAAACTTCAATATGGTGCGCTTATTGCTGGTATTGCTATTGGTATATCAGGACTCGATGACGCGCGCACCGAGCGCGAAGTACATCGCGCACTGCTCAAGCGATCGTGGTGGGCGAAGATCGATGTGGACAGACGCATGCTCGTCAACGACATTCGTATCGGGATGCGCGCAGGGACAGAGAGCCGTCACGGCATCGCGGTCATCTCCGGCACCGGTTCGAACGGCTACGCACGCGACACATTCGGCGACGAGGCATTGGTTTCAGGACGCGGAAGCTACATGGCTGATGAAGGCAGCGGATACTGGATTGGCGTGGAGTGCCTGCGCGCCGTGCGCAAAGCAGAGGATGGACGCGGCGGCGTCACGACGCTTACGGATCTTGTTTTTTCACAATTTCGTGTCACGTCCACGGCCGAGCTCATGTCCATCATTTACGCGCCGAGTTTTGGGCGACAAGGCATTGCTAAACTCAATGCGCTCGTTGAAACAGCGGCCATGCAGGGCGATCGCGCGGCAAAACGCATCTTGGACGAGGCCGCGAGCGAACTTCTGCTCATGGCCGAAACGCTTCACAAACGACTGCGATTTGAACGCGAGAGGGTTGACACGGTTCTTATTGGGGGTACTATCAATAACAACGCAGAACTTCAAAGGCGATTCCTGGCTGGAGCGCATCGTCTGCGCTGGATGAATCCTATTCTTTTGAGTCAACCCCCGGTCGAGGGAGCGCTCAAACTTTTGGAGGATTAATCCCATAATCGTAACAACTTTTGTATGCAGATACGGATTGAGAGGGGGGATATTTTGGAGGCGAAGGCCGACGTAGTCATCGTCGGTTGTTTGGAAGATGCGCGCATCAGAGGAGGGGCAGTGGCGGATGTTGACGCGGCGCTTGACGGGCATATTTCCGAGCTTTTTTCTTCGGGCGATTTCAAAGGAAAGCACAATACATCGGTAACGGTGTCATCGCGCGGCCGACTTAAGGCAAAGCGCGTGGTTGTTGTGGGGCTTGGCAAAAAGAAGTCCCTGACCATCGAGCGCGTGCGGCAGGCGGTGGGAGGCGGCATACGCAAGGCGATGGCGCGGCGCGCGGAGTCTGTGGCGCTGGTACTTGTGGGCGCGGGCGGGGGAGAGCTCGATGTTGCTAAAGTGGCGCAGGCTATTGCGGAGGCGGTGCGTCTCGCCTCATACGAGTACGATGTTTGGAAGAAAAAGGACGAGGATGCAAAGAAACTCACAGAGGTGGTGATTGTGGAAAAGCAAGCGGGACGCATGCGCCGTGCGACGCAAGGCATGGAACTTGGTGTCCTGATGGCAGAAGGCTCTCTTCATGCGCGAGAACTTGTGAATGAGCCAGGACAAACGATGCGGCCGCGACATCTCAAAGAGGATGCCGAACGCATTGCGAGTCTATCAAAGCGCGTTACGGTAACTGTCTATGATAAAGAAGAGGCGCGCAAAATGGGTATGGAAGCGTTCTTGGCGGTGGCGCAGGGTTCCGACGAAGATCCGTACTTTATTCATCTTCGCTATACGCCGAAGAAAGCAACAAATAAATCCATTGCGCTCGTAGGAAAGGGCATCACGTACGATTCTGGCGGCCTGTCACTCAAGCCGAGCAACGCCATGCGTACGATGAAGATGGACATGGGCGGCGCGGCGGCGGTCTTGGGTGTGTTCTCGGTGATCGAGCAAATGGCGCCGACGATGGAAGTGCACGGAATTATGGCAACGTGCGAAAACATGCCGTCGGGGAAGGCGTACCGGCCGGGCGATATCGTGCGATCAAAAAACGGACTGTCTATTGAGATTGACAACACGGATGCCGAGGGCCGCGTGACGCTTGCCGATAGTCTCACGTATGCCGTGGAGCTAAAGCCAAACGCGATCATTGACATGGCGACGCTCACCGGCGCCTGTATGGTCGCTCTTGGCGAAGAGATTGTGGGCGTCATGGCGAATGACAAGAAACTGGCGCAGAAAGTTATGGATGCGTCGGAGGAGAGCGGCGAAGCGATGTGGGAACTGCCGTTGTATGAAGGCTATAACAAACTGATTGAGTCACAGGTGGCCGATGTAAAAAATGTTGGATCGCAATGGGGCGGAGCGCTAACGGCTGGACTCTTTCTGCAGAAATTCGTGGAGAAGATTCCTTGGGTGCACTTGGACATTGCGGGTCCCGCGTATGCCGAACGAGACTATCTTTCGTACGTTCCGCAAGGCGGCTCGGGCGTTCCTGTACGCACCATTCTGGCATTTCTGCG
>CAYHRP010000001.1:16305-29321 GCA_964359145.1 uncultured Gammaproteobacteria bacterium
ACGTTCCGCAAGGCGGCTCGGGCGTTCCTGTACGCACCATTCTGGCATTTCTGCGCAGGTTTCGTTAGGGTGTCGTCAATAACAAAAAGTGTGCAAACGCACACTTTTTGATTTTGTACTGTTCGACTCTACGCCTTGCCAAGCGTCTTTTTTCCTTCCGTCCAATCCATCGGACACAGTTCGCCCGTTTGAAACGCTTTGAGAACGCGCAGTGTTTCATCGGTACTCCGTCCCACTTCATTACTGTGCACACACGCATATTTGAGCATACCATCCGGATCAATGATGAATGTTCCACGCAGAGCGATGCCTTCCTCGTCGATGAGGACGTTGTATGCCGCCGACACGTCGTGTGTCATGTCCGAAAGAAGTGGCGTTTTGAGCTCGCCCAAATCTTTGAGCCACGCTTTGTGGCTGTACACCGAGTCCGTGGAGCATCCATACACGACGGCATTCAGCGTCTCAAATTCGTCATAGCGCTTTGAGAACGCGGTAATTTCCGTAGGACAAATAAAGGTAAAATCCAGCGGATAAAAGAACAGCACGGTCCACTTTCCCCGAGAGTCATTCAGCGAAATTTTCGTAAATTCGCCGTTGCCAAGGCAAGCATCAAGTTTGAATTCCGGCGCCTTTTGGCCAACTTTGGCGCATGAGAAATACAGTTCATCTTCCATAGGTGTTTAACAAGAGTTATGAAAAAGGTCTAATGACAGTATAGCAGAAACAAGGTTGTAAGAAGTAGGCTGTAGAAGCGCGCCACTACTCACTTTCTCTCAAGGGACCTCTGAAAAAGTCCTGCACGGCTCCAAAATGGATAGATTCGTCTCACACTCTCGTACGTTTTATCAACGATATATCCATATCGTCTCAAAACCGTACAAGATCGTGAGCCAAATCTCTTTCATTTTGGACTTCGCACAGGACTTTTGCAGAGGTCCCTCAAATCCTGTATCGTATCCGCCTATGAAACGACTTTTCTACACAATAATCGGTATTGCGGCTGTTGTCGCGATGATGTTGATTGTCGTGTTGTCCTCAAGCGGTGAGCTTCGCATTGTCCGCGGCACGCCAAAGGCGCCGCTCAATGTGGGTAACTATTATGACGATGTCGTAGAACATCGCACAAAGCGCATGATGGTACAGCCGAAGGATATCATCGCCACAGGACGAACGGCGCCTGATGTTCCGCCGCTCGTGGAGCCAACGTTCGTGAGCGTTGATGAGGCTCTCGCGCAGAATTTTTTGCACACGGATCTCTACGGTTTACAGCTGTTTGACGGAGAGAAATATCGATTTTATCCGCTCGAAATCCTTGCGTGGCACGAGCTTGTGTTTGATCGGATCGGCGACATGCCAATCGTTGTGAGTTACGCGCCGCTTTCCGATTCTTTCTATGCGTTTGAAACCAGAGATCATGATTTTGGCTATTCCGGTTATGTGTTCAACAACACCTCGCTCATTCTCGATCGCGTTTCAAATACGCTCTACAGCCCATTGCTCAATAAGGGTGTGTACGGAAAAGAAAGCGGCCGCACGATGAAGGTGTATCCGTCGTCCGTGATTCCGTGGGAAATTTTTGCACAGTCGCATCCAGATGGGATGGTCCTTTCGTCGGAGACGGGATTTGCGTTTCCGTATGAGGTGAGTCCGTATGGAGGATACCTTGTGTCCAAGGCGCTCATCTTTCCAAACGCGCACGCGTCAAATGGAGCGCGTTTGGCGAAAAACGGCCTGTTTGGCATCCCTCATGACGGTGGGGCCAAAGCGTTTGATTTTGTGACGATCGTGAAAGAAAGCGGTGGGGTAAAAAATGATGCATTCGGCGGAAAAGCGTTTGTCGTGTGGGTCGACAAATACGGAGCGCTCCACGCGAATGAGCGTGGTGACGAACGTTTTGTGCGTGCAGAGGAAGAGGCACTCATTGACGAGGACGGAAATCGCTGGACGTTCGATCCTCTCTTTCATACGCTGACGTTTGGCGAGGACGTGCGCGCCTTCGTACCGTCCGTGCGTTTGTTCTGGTTCGTGTGGGCTGCGACATTTCCGGAGACGGAAATCTACGGCGTAGTGCGCGGACAAGGACTCGTTGACGGGACGTTTGTTGCACAAGAGGCGTCAAGCGATGATGGTGTTCGGATTGAAGTTGACGAAGATGCGCTCAAAGCCGGTCAAGCAACCATTGAGATTGAAGCATCGATAGAGGAATAATGCCACACACGCTCTACATGGTTGCAACGCCGATTGGCAATCTTGCCGACTGGTCGGAACGTGCGCGCACGGTCGTCCTTCGTGTGAACGCGGTGTTTGCCGAGGATACGCGCGTGGCCATGCGTCTTTTGCGAGCGTGCGGTATTCAAGCGTCTGTTGAACGCTATGATCATCACTCGCACGCGCGTACGTGGCCACGCGTTCTGCGCGCGCTTCAAGAGGGAGATGTGGCGTATGTGTCGGACGCGGGGACGCCGGGCGTTGAAGATCCCGGCGGTCGGCTTGTGGCCGCCGCCATTGAAGCGGGATTTGTGGTGTCTCCCATCCCAGGCCCATCGGCAATTATGGCGGCGTTGTCGGTGTCGGGATTTCCGGCCGAGCGCTTTGTTTCTTTTGGTTTTCCTCCAAAAAAGAAAGGCCGGCAGACGTTTTTTGATACAGTGGCGGCCACAGAGGGTACGACAGTTCTCTACGAATCAGTGCATCGCATTGAAAAGACCGTTGGTGAAATTGCCATGCGTCAACCCACGCGCCGCATCCTGCTTGCGCGCGAACTCACAAAGATGCACGAGCAACTGTTCCGCGGTACGGCGGAAAGCGTTCTTGGAGCTCTTACAACGTCTACGCAAAAAGGCGAATACATGATCGTGTTAGAATGAGGGTATGAAACCGTTCTACATCACAACGCCGATTTACTACGCCTCGGGCGATCCGCATATTGGGCACGCGTACACGAATCTGATGGCCGACATCACGGCGCGCTACTACCGCATGACGGGGCGCGAGGTTCGTTTTTTGACGGGTACGGACGAACACGGCATGAAGGTGAAGCGTGTTGCCGAGGCGGAAGGCATGGAGCCGCAGGCGTACGTGGATGAGAAGGCCGCGCGGTTTCGAGAATTGGCGGACGCGTGGAACATCACAAACGATGATTTTATTCGGACGACCGAACGGCGGCATCGGCAATCGGTTGAAGCATTTTGGAAGGCTGTCAACGCCAACGGCTTTTTGTATAAAAAGTCGTATAGGGGCTTGTATTGTGTTGGATGCGAATCGTATAAAACCGAAAAGGATTTAGTCGGCGGAAAATGCCCCGATCACGATGCGGCGCCCGAAATGCTCGAAGAGGAAAACTATTTTTTCAAACTCTCTGCCTTTGCGGATCGTCTCAAAACGGTATTTGCGGAAAATCCCGAGTTTGTCACACCGCAGGACCATCGCAATGAGATGGTGAAAATTTTAGAGCGCGGCCTTGAAGATATATCCGTTTCGCGATCGACAAAACAGCTCACGTGGGGGATTCCGGTGCCGGGCGACGATGGACAGGTGCTCTATGTGTGGTTTGATGCGCTGGTGAACTACATCTCTGCGATAGGATACGCGCGTGGCAAGGAGGACGCGATGCATCTATATTGGCCAGCGGACATTCATTTCGTGGGAAAGGAAATCAATCGTTTTCACTCGCTCTTATGGCCGGCGATGCTGATGGCGGCCGGCTTGGAAGTGCCGCGGCAAATCGCCGTGCACGGATGGATTACCGTCGACGGAAAGAAGATGAGCAAGACGATTGGAAATGTGCTCGATCCATTTGATCTTACGGAAAAATACAGCCTCGAACCGGTACGCTATTTTATGGCGCGCGAGATTCCTATGCATCGCGATGGTGATTTTTCGCACAAGCGTTTTGAAGAGCGATACAACAACGATTTGGCAAATGAGCTTGGAAATTTACTGCATCGAGCGGTGGCGATGACCGAGCGGTATTTGGACGGCGTCGTACCGGAGGAGACGGCGTTTGACGTGACAAAGCGCTGGACGCAATATCGCGCAAAAATGGAGGCTCTGCGTTTTGATGACGCGCTGACAGCGACATGGAAACTTGTGCAAGCCATGAACAAATTTATCGACGAGAAGGAGCCATGGAAGTTAGGGAAGCTGGATGATCAGAGGCCCGTGAGTGAGGTTCTGTATGTTTTGCTTGAGTCTCTGCGGCACGTGGCGTGGATGCTCTTACCATTTATGCCGGGAACGGCGATGCGCATTTTTGAAAGTATCGGGACGTCGTTTATTGAACAAGCGCCGCTTGCTCTTGCCGATGCGACTAAGTGGGGAGGACTCAAGAGCGGCAGTATCGTGAAGCGTACGGAGCCGTTGTTCCCGCGGATTGAAGTCAAAAAAGAGAATAAATAAATCTCACACTCGTGTGATATCTCTAGACCTCATTGCGCTCGTGATACTGCTCGTCTTCGTCCTGCAGGGACTTGGGCGCGGTTTTGTGGCATCACTCACCAGTGTAGCGGGGATGGTGGCAACATTCATCATCGCGCTTTTTGCGCATCCGGCTTTGGTTGCGCTCCTTGAGTCTATCGGCGCGACTGTTTCTGTTGCAATGCAACTTGTTTTGTTCTTTATCGTCTTTTTGATTGTCGGTCGCTTGCTTGGTTATGTGGTCAACATAATCAACAACGCTTTTCGTGTTGTTTCCGCCATTCCATTTGCTAAATCGATAGATCGCTTACTCGGCGGCGTTTTTGGATTACTGGAGGGTCTGTTGATCGTTGTGCTTTTGACGGGTGTTCTGTTGTCGATTCCGGATTTGCCTCTTGCCCTGCGATCGGCCGCAGATGCCTCGTGGATCGTGCGCATCGCGACGTTCGTTCTTGGATTTGGCGGCATATTTATTCCCGATTCGTGGCAGAACATTCTCCCATAACATGACAGACACACATTGCCACATTCATTTCCGCGCGTACCGCGACGACTTGGAGGCCGTCATCACACGCAACCAAGAGAAAGGTGTTCGAATGGTGACGATTGGCACGAATGTGGCAACCTCACGGGAGGCTGTCGCGGCGGCGGAACGTTTTGGCATTTGGTGTACGGTTGGTCTGCATCCGTCTCACACGAGTGAGCATACGCTTCACGTTGATGAAGATGAAGCGATACAACTTGGCGTTGAGTTCTTTGACGCTGATGTCTATCGAACGCTTGTTCATTCATCCAAACGCGTCGTAGGTATTGGCGAAGTTGGACTTGATTTCTTTCGTCTACCTGACGATGAGCAGGCGAGACGCGAGGTGGTGCGCGCACAAACGATGGCGGTTGAAGCGGCTCTTGAACTTGCAAACGAAGAGCAACTCCCCGTCGTTCTTCATGTGCGCGATGCGCACGCGCCGATGCAAGATATTTTGCGACGGTTTACGGAAGGTGGAAAGCTTTCGCGCCGCGGCGTGGTGCACTGTTTTACGGGAACGCTTGATGAGGCGCGCGCCTATCATGCGCTTGGATTTTTTACATCTCTCACCGGTATCATCACGTTTCCGGATCGTAAAAATTCTGCTCATCGTTCGCCGATTCAAGAGATGGTTGCACGTCTTCCATTGGAGTGGACGATGATTGAAACAGACGCACCGTACTTGGCGCCGCATCCGCATCGCAAAGAGCGCAACGAGCCGTGGATGGTTAAATTTGTTGCACAAAAGATTGCCGAACTTCAGAGCATTTCCGTGGAGGAAGTGGAAAGGATAACGGACGAAAACGCAGAACGTCTTTTTGGAATCCGCTAACGCTAGCCAATGTAAAAAATTTCCGTTGACCGTGCGGGGGGCGTGGGATATACTTCCCGCGGTTTTTGAAACGATACCATTATGGCCTCCGACAGCTACTACATACGACTGGCCGTCCGCATCTTTTTTGACTTCGGCGTGTCTATCGCCATTCCGGCGGTCGTGGCGACATTGGTGGGAGTGCGTCTAGACAGCAAGTGGGGTACCGAGCCGTGGATGCTCGTCCTCTTACTGATTATCGCCTTCCTATCAACGGGGGTTTGGATCTACAAAAAGGCGAAATACTACAAAAAGCTCTACGAAAACCCTGTATGATTCCTCCGCTTGCGGCCGAACCGATTTTCTTTCTTGGAAACTTTGCGGTGACGAACACCATGATTAATGCGTGGGTCGCTGTGTTGTTCTTTGTTGTATTGGCGCTCATCGTATCGCGTAAGCGCGCCGTGGTGCCGCACGGATTACAAAACATAGTGGAGTGGTTGCTTGAAACGGGATTGAGTTTTGCAGAGTCCGTTACCGGAAACCGCGAGCAAGCGAAGCGATTCTTTCCGCTGGCGATGACGATTTTTCTGTTCGTGCTTTTTAGCAACTGGCTCGGTCTTCTTCCCGGGACCGGCTCGATTGGGATTTTCCAACTGCATCAAGGGGATATTGAATTGATCCCGCTTTTGCGCCCGGCGAGCTCGGATTTGAATCTTACGCTTGCCATGGCGTCATTTTCCATTCTCGTCACGCACATATTTGGAATCTTTGCTATAGGCATTTGGAAACACGCAAACAAGTTCATCAACCTTCGTGGCATCGCGCACGCTTTCCCAAAAGGTCCCATGGCCGTGATGATTGCGTGCATCGAGTTTCTCGTCGGCCTCATTGAGCTCGTTGGCGAAGGCGCAAAAACCTTGAGTCTCTCTTTGCGTCTTTTTGGGAACGTCTTTGCCGGTGAGGTTCTGCTCACCGTTCTGTCCGGCATTTTGGCGTTTGGTCTCCCCATTCCGTTCTATTTCCTTGAGCTCTTGGTTGGTATTATCCAAGCTACCGTGTTTGCGGTGCTGGTATTAGCCTTTGCTTCCGTCGCCACAATGGAGCCGCACGGAGATGCAGAGACAGCACATTGATTGAGGCCTTTGTTCATGCGGCGTTGGCGTTGCATGATTGAGCTCTTAATCATCATTGTCTATGGAAGGAATTGACGCGCTCGCGAAGGGTCTTGCCATCGGGCTTGGCGCCATCGGACCTGGCATTGGCATCGGACTTATTGGCGCCAAAGCGATGGAAGCCATTGGTCGCAATCCGGAAGCGTCCGGAAAGGTGTTTGTGCCGATGCTCCTTGGCATGGCCTTTGCAGAGGCTGTAGCCATTTACGCACTCGTGGTGTCATTCACGATCTAAGGTTTCCGATAAGAGGAGATAAACACTCGGGACATCTGCAACAATCCCGCACGGCTCCAAAATGGATAGATTTGGCTCACGTTCTCGTACGTTTTATCAACGATATGACTACATCGTCTCAAAACCGTACAAGACCGTGAGCCAAATCTCTCTCATTTTGGACTTCGCACAGGATTATTGCAGATGTCCCTCGTCTCCTTCCATCAGCACACCTTATGTCAACCAACAACGAAAATGAAGTAGCGTTTGTGCGAGCCTCTACCGAAATCCAAGAACCTGCGGAAGGTGACGTGTTGGGCGCGCTTGGAATCAACGGGACACTGTTCTTGGGACAGCTTGTCAATTTTTTGGTTGTACTTGTGGTGTTGTGGATCTTTGCGTACAAACCACTCATGAAACTTATGGACGAGCGCTCGAAGAAGATCGAGCAGGGCATCAAGCGTGCCGATGAAATGGAAGCGCGCGTCGTAGAATTGGAGAGTGAACGCGAACGGGTGATGAAAGAAGCGCGTCGCGAGGCGAATGCTACGGTGGTACAAGCGCAGATGCAAGCGAAGGAAAAGATGGATGCGTTGCTTTTGCACGCGAAAGAGGACGTCGCGCGCATGACCGACGCGTCGCGTGAACAGATGCGTCACGAAAAAGATCAGCTCGTGCAGGAAGCGCGTGGAGAACTCGCGGTGCTTGTGGTTGAGGCGGCGACACGCGTGGTCGGCGATGCGCTTGACACAAAGAAAGCAGAGCGTTCCGCTTTATTGGCTATTGAACAGGCCGTGAAAAGCCTATGAAGTCCATGACAGATGTCTATGCGCGACTCCTGGTTGATGTCTGCATGGATGTGGGTGGCAAACGTTTATCGGAACGCGTCCGCGAGGTACTCGCACTAATGCAGAAGCGTGGTGACGGACACTTGGCGCGTGAGCTTCCGGAGGCCGTTGATGGTGTATACGCCGAACTGTCAGGACAGCAAGAAGTGACTGTACGTGTGGCGCGCACATCTTCCGCGCTCGTGCGCACGATTGCGAGGGCGCTTGAGAGGAACACAGAAGATATACGCGTTCATGAAGATCCGTCTTTAATCGGTGGCGCTCTCGTGCGTGTCGGAAACGTTGTCATCGATGCGTCGGTGCAGGGAGCCCTCGCCCAACTTAAGAAGCAGCTTGTCACAAACTATAGATAGTATGGCAACATCAAAACAACTCATTCTCGATGCGCTTAAAGAACAGCTTAAAGACTTTGCGCCGTCCGTCGGTGCGGAGTCGGTTGGCACGGTGACGGAAATCGGCGATGGCATCGCGCGCATTGCGGGACTTGATGATGTGCAGTCGTCCGAGATCATTGAATTTCCAAAGGAAACATTCGGTGTCACGCTCAACTTGGAAGCATCGAGTGTGGGCGCGATCATTTTGGGAGCCTATGAGCACATCAAAAAGGGCGACACGGTCAAACGGACGGGACGCATCTTGTCTGTGCCTGTGTCCGAACAGATGATCGGCCGCGTAGTAAATCCTCTCGGGCGGCCTATCGACGGAAAAGGCGCGCTTCCGGAAGATCACTTCGAGCCCATTGAAAAAGTGGCACCAGGCGTCATGGCGCGCCAATCGGTGCACGAACCGGTGCAAACGGGCATCAAAGCGATTGACGCCATGATTCCGATTGGGCGCGGACAGCGCGAACTCATTATTGGCGATCGTCAAACGGGAAAGACCGCGATTGCGATTGACACGATTCTAAACCAAAAGGGGCAAGGCATGGTTTGTATTTACGTCGCCATCGGACAGAAGGAATCCAAAGTGGCCAAAATTGTGAAGCGGCTTCAGGATGCCGGCGCGATGGAGTACACGATTGTGGTTGTGGCCGGAGCGTCTGATCCTTCTGCGCTCTGGTACATGGCGCCGTACGCGGGTGCTTCGATTGGCGAGTACTTCATGAACAAAGGACAGGACGTGCTTGTGATATACGACGACCTTTCCAAACAGGCCGTGGCGTACCGTGAAATCTCGCTTTTGTTGCGTCGTCCGCCGGGGCGCGAGGCCTATCCGGGCGACGTGTTTTATTTGCACTCACGTTTGCTCGAGCGTGCCGCGAAACTCAACGAGAAATACGGTGGCGGTTCGATGACGGCGCTTCCGATTATCGAAACGCAAGGTGGCGATGTGAGCGCGTACATTCCAACGAATGTGATCTCGATTACAGACGGCCAGATTTATTTGGAGACAGACTTGTTCAACAAGGGCCAGCGGCCGGCGCTCAACGTGGGGTTGTCCGTGTCGCGTGTGGGGTCGAGCGCGCAGACGAAGGCAATGAAAAGTGTTGCCAAGCAGCTTCGTCTTGACTTGGCGCAGTATCGCGAACTCGAAGCCTTTGCACAGTTTGCGTCAGACTTAGACGCACAGACGCGTCAGGCTATTGAGCGGGGAAAACGCACGACGGAAATGCTCAAGCAACCGCAGTACGCCCCAATGAGCGTCGCGCATCAAGTGATGGCAATTCTTGCCGTCACGGAAGGGTATTTGGACGAGGTTCCGGTGGAGCGTATTGCACAGTGGGAGAGGGCGTTTGGCGACTACATGACCTCGATGCACGACGCGCTCATTCATGATATCGAGACGTCCAAAGCGGTGTCGGACGAAGTCAAAGAGCAACTTGTGAAAGTGATTAAAGAGTTTACGAAGGATTTTTTGGCTCAAGCGCATGAATAAGAAGACGGTACAACGGCGTATTCGCAGTGTTCGCAACACGCGAAAAATCACCAAGGCAATGGAACTTGTGGCGGGCGCAAAAATGCGCAAAGCCACCGATGCTGTGCTCGCATCGCGCCCGTATGTTGAGGCTCTACGCGGCGTAGTTGGCAGTATTGCCAAACAAGCGGACGTTTCCTTGCATCCGCTTCTGCGCAAGAGCGAGGATCGCGAGCGCGTCCTGGTTATCCTCATCATGAGCGATCGAGGACTTTGCGGAGGATACAACGTACAGATGACGCGGCAGATGCGGCAATTTCTTGCGCGCCATGCCGAAGGGGCCGCCGTGGACGTCATCACGATTGGCAAACGTGCGGCGCACGCGGCGCGTCAATTGAAACTGAACGTGCTCGAGCATTACACGGAACTCGGCGCCGATCCAAAAGTTGAATCCTTGCGACCGATTGTGCGCTCTATCATCACGGGATACGCGGACGGAACGTTCGATGACGTGTTCATCGGCTATACGGATTTTCAGTCGGCCATTCGACAGATGGCGGTAGTCGCGGCCTTCCTTCCTCTTTCAAAGATGCACGAAGGATTTGGAAGTGTGGGAGAACATCTGTACGATGAGGAAGCGCGAGCGAAGTCTGGTGAAGTCGAGAAGGCGCGCGAGTACGTGTTTGAGCCGAGCGCGAAGCAGATTCTCGATCAGGCGCTCATGCGTATCATCGAGTCGATGACGTATCAGGCGCTCCTTGAGGCGGTGGCGAGCGAACACGCGGCGCGTATGATGGCGATGCGCAACGCGACGGATGCGGCCGCGGAAATGATTGACACGCTGACGCTCATCTACAACAAGGCGCGTCAAGCCGGCATCACGCAGGAGATTGCCGAAATCAGCGGCGGCGCTGCTGCGCTCGAGGGATAGGAGGACATTTATACATCAGTTGCGCGAAACGCTCTATGAACGGAAAAATTTCACAAGTTATCGGTCCTGTTGTCGACGTCCGTTTTGACGAAGGCGAACTGCCGGCTGTGTACACGGCGCTCAAAGTGAAGCGCGAAAAACGCGATCTGGTTTTGGAAGTCGCGCAACACATCGGGGGAAATGTGGTGCGCACGATTGCGATGGATTCGACGGATGGTTTGGTTCGTCATCAAGAAGTGGAAAATACAGGCGCGCCAATTTTGGCGCCGGTAGGTCCCGAAACGCTTGGTCGCATGTTTAACGTGATTGGGGAAGCGATTGATGAACAGCCCGAGCCGGATATCAAAAAACGCATGCCTATTCACGCGGAGGCTCCGGCGTTTACCGAGCAGTCAACCGAGGCCGAGATCTTTGAAACGGGCATCAAGGTTGTGGATTTAATAGCGCCGTTTTTGAAAGGCGGGAAGACGGGATTGTTCGGCGGCGCCGGCGTGGGGAAGACCGTGCTTATCCAAGAACTCATTCACAACATCGCCAAAGAACACGGCGGCTACAGCGTGTTCGCGGGTGTTGGAGAGCGCACGCGCGAGGGCAACGACCTCTATCACGAAATGAAGGAGTCGGGCGTTTTGGATAAGACATCGCTCGTGTTTGGACAGATGAACGAACCGCCCGGAGCGCGAGCGCGTGTGGCGCTCACGGGACTTACTATTGCCGAGTATTTTCGAGAAGAAGAGGGACGCGATGTTTTGCTCTTCATCGATAACATTTTTCGCTTTACACAGGCAGGTTCCGAGGTGTCATCGCTCTTGGGGCGCTTACCGTCGGCGGTGGGGTATCAACCGACGCTCGCGCAGGAAATGGGACGGCTTCAGGAGCGCATTACGACAACATCCAAAGGCTCTATTACGTCGATTCAAGCGGTGTATGTGCCGGCGGATGACTTGACGGATCCGGCTCCGGCAACCACGTTTGCGCACTTGGACTCGACAGTGGTGCTGGCGCGCTCGCTCGCCGAGCTCGGTATTTATCCTGCCGTGGATCCGCTTGACTCCACCTCGACCGTGCTCGATCCGCAGATTGTGGGCGATGAACATTACGCGGTGGCGCGCGGTGTGCAAAAGGTTCTGCAACGCTACAAAGATTTGCAAGATATTATCGCGATTCTTGGTATGGATGAATTGTCTGATGAGGACAAGCTTACAGTGGCGCGAGCGCGCAAAATACAAAAGTTTCTTTCTCAACCGTTCTTTGTCGCCGAACAGTTTACTGGCGCGTCTGGAAAATACGTTTCGCGCGAAGAGACGGTACGCGGATTTAAGGAAATTTTGGAAGGGAAGCACGATGAGATTCAGGAGTCGGCGTTCTATATGAAGGGCGGCATTGACGAGGTACTCGCCGCAACAAAATAGCATGACCAAGACGCTCCATCTTTCCCTCATCACTCCCGAGCGCGTGCTTCAAGAAGAAGACGGCGTGACGCAAGTGACGGTGGCGACTGAACAGGGTGAAGTGACCATTCTTCCGGGTCATGTGGATTTTGTCGCACAACTCAAACCCGGGAGGGTACTTGTGCGAAAAGGAGATGTGGAGGAACTCCTTGCCATTTCCACGGGACTTTTAGCGGTAGATGGCGGTGTGCGCGTGCGCATTTTAGCGGATACGGCGGATCGTGCGGGCGATTTGGATGAGCGTGCTATTCAAAAAGCAAAAGAAGAGGCGCAACGTGTGATGAACGAGAAGCGGCTCGTGGATGACGAGGCGTTTGCGCGCGCGGCGGCGGCGCTTGAACGAGAACTGGCAAAGGAGCGCGTTCTGCGCAACCGAGCGTATAAGGATCCCATGCGGCGCAAGTAGTCTGACGTTTCATAACCCACCCTCCGACTAGATAGCGGAGGGTGTGCTTCGAGTGGACCCGCAATAGCAGAGCGTTCCCGTATGAACTACACTGCCGTCGCGCAAAAGCTCAAAGTGGTACGTAGCGCGGTGGTCGCGCCACTCGTGCCAAACGCGGAGCTCCACGCCACCACCAAGCATGCGGCGCTGTTCGTGTCCCGCGAGGTTCCAATCAAGCTGATGAAACCCGTGGCCGTCAATCTCTACACGTGCAATCATGTACGCGTGCCTTCCTTCTGCCGCGTGTTCTCTGAATGCAATCGTGCCGTTGTGGGGCATGAAAAAAGCCTAGCATGGAGCGCAAAAGAAATCAATGCTAAACTATAGATGTTCTAATAAAACAAG
>CAYHRP010000002.1:0-19875 GCA_964359145.1 uncultured Gammaproteobacteria bacterium
GCTATTAGCGATTGGCTGCTAGCACTAATGCCAATGCCAAAAGACCGTTCGCCTCCGCTTATAATTCACTTGAGTATAGCAGAAATAACGCAGAGATGAGTTATGTGATGGTGGTATCTTTATACCACAATTAATTTGCTGCCAAATTAATTTCGCCCACACCTGTCAAGCCATAAATATCCACACATATTTTCAAATGCGCACTCTCGTGCTATACACCGTTGCGGAGTTCATGTGAAAACGATAAGAGCCACACTCGCCCTCATCGTTGGACTGTTGATCACGGGAACATGCGCCATAGTGATGTTGGGAGGCAGTCTCGTGTTCTTGTTGCCGAACCTGATCACGTTCGGATTCATCAAGAATCCGTTCGCGTTTACGCCATGGCTGTGGAACGAGACGATGTACTTTGTATGCTACCGCTGTCTCCTTGGAGTGCGCGTTGAGGTGCACGGCGCCATTCCAGAGCGCCAGCATATCTTTAGCGTGATCCTGTCAAATCACGCCACCACATTTGCCATGCCCCTGGGGTTTTGGATCGGGACGCGGTTCATTCACCGCCGCCCCATCGTGTACCAGAAGAGCGAAAATCTGTGGGATCCCGTGATTGGCATCCCCATGTGGATTGGACGCATGAGCATCTTCTTTGATCGCAATGATCGCCCAAAGGCCTTGCGTATGATCTCTCGGGGATTGAGACGTATAGCCGGTCACTCTGGCGCCGTAACGATCAACCCCGACGGCACGCGTCCGACGGAAGAAAAGATCGCCGTGAGCCGCCGCGCTCACCGCACGCGCACCGACAACTGCGCGTGGATGCAACACACGTGCATGTGGCGCGCCGGCGGCACACTCACCACCGTTCGCGCCCTGCATGATCATGGAATCAACACACGCGTCGTAGTATACGCGCACGGATTTGCAGTGCCTATTATGCGTATCCGCGACATGGTCGGGCAAAGGTATCATGTGACATTCCGCGAGCTGGACAATTTTCCCCTCGACGAAATCGATGCGCAACGCGTGATGCGCGGTCTGTGCCGATTCGCAAACATTGAGCTCCACGCTTGGCGCCATCTGCGTCTTGGAGAAGAAGTCTCCGCGTGAACAAATCGCCCTGCCATCTTGTGGCGGGGCGCTTCTTGTTCCGACTGTTTTCGCTACTTGTTCACGCGTTCTACGTACGCGCACGAGTCCGTGCTCACTAAAATGTGGTCGCCTTCATTGATAAAAATTGGCACGCGCACGGATAGTCCGTTGTCCATCGTGGCGTCTTTGCTCACGTTTCCGGATGCCGTATCACCTTTCACCGCCGGCTCGGTTTGCGTCACAACGTACTCAACTTTCGCAGGAAGTTGGATAGTCACCGCCCGTTCATCGAGCATAGCAACGTTTACTTCGAGTCCTTCTTTCAAATAAGCCGTATCGGTGCCAATAGTCTCGGCGTCAATCGCCACCTGTTCGTATGTGCGCGTATCCATAAAGGTGAACGTCGTGCCATCCGAGAACAGATATTGCATGTTTTTGCGCTGAACGTCCGCAAACTCAAGCGTTTCAGTCGCCTTAAATGTGTTTTCGACTACTTTGCCCGATTGCAAATCCTTCAGTTTGATACGCGTAAACGCCGACCCTTTTCCGGGGCTCACGTGCTGAAATTGGGCAATAGACCACAGACCATTTTTCCATCGTATTACTTGACCGCGCTTTATTTCGGAGACGTTTGCCATAGAAGTATGCTGTATCGTGTATGAACGTTGTGTTTGTCGTTGCGAACAAAGTGACTTGTCCCCTGAAGTCCGAAGGACGAAGGAGGAAGCAATCCATTACTTGCTCGCATGCGCGTGAGATTGCTTCGCTTCGCTCGCAATGACAATCAATTAATTCTCTGTTTGTGAAGACAGAAGCGTAACGAGCCTGTCAAAACCAAGCGCGTTTCCAAAGAGCGGCTGTTTGATGTGCTCGAGCGCCTGCAAGAGTTCTTCGTCGATGGGATAAACCCCTTGCCCTCGCTCTTGTCGAAGCACTATCTCGGCTTCGAATCGCCGGCGCTGTTCACCGACATCCGTCAACTCGCCATACGCATTGCATAACTCAATGCCACCAATTAACACCTCAAACCGTTCCGCCCATCCCTCCTTATCTATGCGCGCCAAACTTGCTTCGTGCCAAGGGTAGTACGCAACAACCGTCGGACGGGAGGCGCGCACCAACACAGGATCAACAAGATTGAGCATCACCCGTTGAAATAAGTCCGAGATAGTATCTGTCGGCTCATAAAATAAACCGGCAACATCGAGCCATTCCGCGTACGTTTCACGCGTGGGATGCACGGGAAGCGTAAGACCGGCGTGCTCTTCCATGAGCGACGCGACGGTGCGTACGTCCCAAAACGCTCGTTCAAGAGGAATATGTACTCCGTTGACGCTTGCCTGTGCTTGTCCGGTGGCATTTTTTGCCACGCCCTCGATAAGCGCCATCGTCTCCTCCATACCATCCTCAAGCGACGCGCCGAGCCGATACCATTCAAGCATAGTAAACTCCGCGCTATGCCACGCATCGCTCGGTTCGTTGTTGCGAAACACGCGCGCGAGCTCAAATGTACGCGAAATTCCCTGTGCCACAAGCTTCTTGTGCGCATACTCGGGACTCGTGATGAGCGCGCGCCGCTCCGGCGCCTCGCCGCGCACGTTCACCTCGGTCTCGAGATACGAAAGCGACGGCTCCAAATCCGGATGGCGCGTCAGTGCTGGCGTCTCCACCTCGGTATATCCGCGTTCGTCAAAGAATCCACGAACCGCGTAACGCACCTTGGCGCGAAAAACGGGAGACGTCTGCATACGACGTACCGGTGTTCCTATTTATTCACGAATGGCAAGAGTGCCATCACACGCGCGAGCTTGATTGCACGCGCCAGTTCGCGCTGATGCTTTGCGCACACGCCCGAGCGCTTGCGCGACACAATCTTCCCGAAACTCGAGACGGATCGCGAGAGAAGCTTGGTGTTTTTGTAGTCAATCTGATCGCGCGAGATGCAATAGAAACATCGCCGATCGTTCTTGAGGCCACCTTTCTTGTTGCGAGGGAGCATAGTTTAGAATGGAATGTCTTCAACCTTGATTTCGTCTTCTGGAATTGGCATCGGCGCGGCTTCCGTCGGCTCCATCTGGATGCCGTCAAATGGCGTACCGCCCCTAGAAGGCCCCGCGCCGCCGGATGCGCGATCGAGCATAATGAGGTTTTCGGCCACAATCTCTGTCGTGCGGCGCTTGGAACCGTCCTGCCCCTCCCATTCGCGCGTCTGCAAACGCCCTTCCACATATACGCGGCGGCCTTTCGCCAGATACTGTGACGCGATATCGGCGAGTTTGCCCCACGCGACCACATTGTGAAACTCGGCTTGATCAACCTGCTGACCGTTTTTGTCGGTGTAGCGACGGTTTGTGGCAACACCCATGTTCACAACGGACTGACCGGTGGCGGTGGTGCGCAATTCGGGATCACGTGTGAGGTTCCCGATGACTTGGGCTCGGTTAAGACTCATCATAGGTTGAAATTTGTGAGTAAGTTTACAATTTTTTGATGTCTTCTTCGAGAATTTTGTCTATCTTTTCGTCAAGCTCTTTTTCCGTCAATGGTTTAGAATCATGTCGCGAAGCCTTTGACGGCGGCAAAGCGGAGCGCTTGCGCGGCGCGCGGCGTTTGGCGAACACGTCCGGCATCTCGTACTCGGTGAGCACAACCGGGCGCTCGTCGGCACCGGGAGCGGCCTTACAAATCACATGGCGCAAAACATCGTGGCTGTGACGAAGTTCCTCATCGAGTTCCTTGATATGTTGCGTGTCCGCCCCGAAACAAACGTACGCGTAATATCCGTAGCGCACGTGCTCTATTGGATAGGCAAACTTGAGCTTGCCAACAAGCTCATCGCGCGAGATGGCTTCACCGTATTTGGTAACAAGCGCCGTTACTTGGTCTTTCACAGCGCCGACCTCCGCGTCCGTTTTCGTCGCGGGGATGATGTACAGAAGTTCGTACTTCATGTGCAAAGGTTATGAGTGAGTCTGGCGTCGAATCTTGAGCACGCGCCAGAAGATCCGTGAGGATTCCGCAGAACAGCCTCGGGACCTGTGGGCTCTTGAGCGCGCCATCATGAGACCCTCATGTGAACCGATAGAACATCGGTGCGTTCTGTCGTGTGTAACGACATGACGCGGCATCTTTTCAACACGACGGAATATTATGAAGCGGCTTTGAGCAATGAACAGCCTAGCGCGATGACTCTTGGTTGTCAATCCCACATCTGATTTGCAACCGTTTTATGACGATCGTCATAAAACGGTTTCAGATAACCTTCGTCCCCTTCAATACTTTCATCCATGGATCCAATCCAGATTCACGTACGAACGCGGCCATAATATCCGTAACGTCAGACTCCTTATACCAAAGACTCTTATGGATTGGCTCAAATCCCGCGGATCGCAAGATGAATCGCATGC
The DNA here is from genome assembly GCA_964359145.1 of uncultured Gammaproteobacteria bacterium. Taxonomy (GTDB): domain Bacteria; phylum Patescibacteriota; class Patescibacteriia; order UBA9934; family UBA11717; genus 2-02-FULL-53-10. The sequence continues at coordinate 4,497 of CAYHRP010000002.1, forward strand.
GGGCACGTATAGTACGAGCCTGTTCAGGAACGTCATAGGATACAAAGCACCATTCATCAGAATTGCCTCCAGAGACTCTCACGGCCTCGCGTAACGCACGCTCTAGTCCTTTCTTTGTAAGAGAAGCCTCGATTTTGCCTGCTTTTTTTTCAATTTTGAGCAAACCTCTTCTCTTCAAGCGCTCCGCACATTGAATAACTTGGCGTTGCTCTTCGTAAAGATTTTCGCGATACATTCGTGCTCGCGCATTTGAGAATCCTCTTTGCAAAATAACAACGCTCCATCTACGTGATGATGTGAGCGATAGAATATCGAGCAGTAAGCCGCTCGTTGAATTAGCATTTTCCTCCGCGTGCTTCCTAACTCGAGCCCGGATAGCTTTCACCTCTCGTTCTGACAAATACATAATCCCCTCTTCGTTTAATGTCGCGGGAGGGGATTCCGCTTTTATGACGATCGTCATAAAAGTGTATCAAACTTTTGGTTTCGAATTTTTCGCAATGTCAATCCTCTCTTGTGGATATGTAGTCACTTCGTTCACACAAGCGCTCACTCATGATACGGCGGCCGGATCGTGAGAAAACCGATAAATATCACGAAACACGAGTTGAGACTCACGACCGTAGCGCCACGGACCGCCCGAGATGTGTAGTCCAAACAAGCTCGCGCGCTGTGTAATAGGTGCTTCGACCGTCGAACCATCCACAGGATAGGCGGGAAACGCCATCACGAGCGTTGCGTTCGTCGACAAGATATGAGAAAACGCCCGGAATCCTTCCGTATACATCGGAACGAGCTTGTCCATGCGCATTTCAAGTTCCACACGCGACTCTGAACCATCACGCGGCGGCCCCAAATGTACTTCGGTTACTATACGGTCAACCGATCGCGGAGCCAAAAATGTTGCGAGCGACTCTGCCTTGGCGTGAATAAGTTGAGCATCAATATCAGACCCGCGCGCAGAAGAAAGAAAGGCAAGATTCTCCCTCGTCGCTTCCACCGCGGACACATCCTTATCACTCCCAACGAGCTTTCGATATCCAATCTCCGCCGCCTCCGATAGGATCGTCCCCACGCCACAATACGGATCCAAGAGCGTGTGTGTTGACGGTTCTCCACGGCTCAAGTTCACCATCATGCGTGCTAATTTTGGCGGCAACATGCCGCGCACCGCATCGCGCGAAGGACGACCGTAGTCGCGCGCGCCCCACTGTTCAAAATCCTGCACCGTTTCCGTGACGCCAATCAAAACGCGATCTTCAAGCGGAAACAGACAAAACTCCACACCATCGCCAATCAATCCCTGTTTTTTTACGACGACACTCGAGAGCACAGGAATACGCGACGCCGTCACATACCGCACCGAACCATGCTCTTGAAGCGAACGCTTGAGACGCATGCCAAACTTCTCGAGCCCCGCACGCCACATCACCAATCGCCCGCGATGTCCCGCACTGTACACGCTCAAACCAAACACACGCCGCGCATCGCTGCGCGTTTCGGTGAGCATGTGTGCCAAACACACGGCAAGCGCTTCGTCCTGATCCTTTGCTAAAGCTACAATGCGCCCCGATTTGATAACGCCCCCGAGACGTTCCTGTAACTGCGCGAGCGTCCACCGATCGCCCTCATCAACGATAACCACATCTTGACTCTGGACTTCAAACGCCTCCTTTTCCACACCCAAAACAGTTGCCAATTCTTCCGCCGCAAGCTCGGGGTGATTTCCTAATATAAAAAATGCGGACATATTCAAGTCGCCACGCGAAAATGCACAACGTCACCGTCTTCAACCGTATATTCCTTGCCTTCCACGCGCAATTTTCCATCCTCACGCGCGCCCAGTTCGCCGCGCTGTGCAAACACTTCATACGGAATAACCTCGGCGCGAATGTAGCCCTTCTCAAAATCGGTGTGAATGACCCCGGCCGCCTGCGGCCCCTTCGTCCCGCGCCGAACCGGCCACGCGCGCGTTTCTTTTTCTCCCGTTGTCAAAAACGTAATGAGATCAAGCAACGCAAAGCCAGCGCGCACCACGCGATCAAGACCGGTTTCCTGAAGCCCGATAGACGCCATGAATTCGCGCCGCGCCGTTTCATCAAGATCGAGCAGTTCTTGCTCCACTTTCACACTAAGCGGAAGCGCCATTACTCCCGTCCCAAACGGCGACGTCCAATCGTCCTTCGCCACTTCGTCTTCGGCAATGTTTACCACATACATCATCGGCTTCATCGTCAGGAGCGAGAGTTCGCGCATCACAAGGTGTTCATCGTCCGTGTACTCGAGTTCGCGCGCAAAACGACCTTCGTTGAGATGATTCTCCAAGCGCTTGAGCAAAGCCTCTTCCGCGTCGAGCTCCTTGGAACGTCCTGCTTTGAGTTTACCGTGCAAGCGCTCTGCACGACGCGCCACCGTTGCCATGTCCGCCATGGCCAGCTCGATACCGATGACTTCCGCGTCACGCATCGGATCGACCGAGCCGTCCACATGCGTGACATTCGCATCTTGAAATGCGCGCACAACGTGGCAGATAGCGTCCACTTCCCGAATACGCGCCAAAAACTTGTTGCCAAGTCCCTCACCTTTGTGAGCCCCCTTCACCAGCCCCGCAATATCAACAAACTCAATCGCGGCCGGAATGATTTTTGCCGAATGGGAAAGTTTTGCAAGCACCGCCAAACGCGGATCAGGTACCTCCACGACGCCCACATTCGGTTCGATGGTACAAAACGGAAAATTCGCGCAATCCACTTGCTTGCGAGTAAGCGCCTGAAACAAGGTTGATTTTCCCACATTCGGAAGGCCAACAATGCCGATGGAAAGCATGAGAGGAAGATTTTTCAACGCTCTTCCGACGGTTGTCAGAAAAACGTAAAACGATTCAGAACAGGATGGTAGCCCATGGAACGCGCCAAATCAAGACGAGCCGCGGTTTGGCTCGTCTTGAGATGTCACTCTAGTCAAACGTATTCGCCGGCTCTTCAAGCGGCTCCGTCTTATCGGGAGGCACGAGAATGCCGTTTCGCATAAGTTCAATGCGAGCTTGCACGTCTCGATTCTCCGAATCCAAAACGCGCAAATCCTCAAGCTGAACGAGCGCTTCGTCCGTGCGCCCCTCAAACTCATACACCGATGCCAAATACCACTTGGCGTTGGCAAAAGTCGGCTGAAGTGCGACGGCCGCTTCAAAATCCATGCGCGCCTTTTCAAACGACCCCTTCTGCAAATGCAAAACGCCCAGCTCAAAACGCAGTACCGCGTCCCCGGGCGTGTTCACCACAAGCGCCGAGAGCTGTGCGATAGCCTCGTCCAAGCGTCCCTGCTGTTTATACACAAGGGAACGCGTGTAATACGACGGCGCGTAATTGGGTTTCTTCTCAATGGCACGTTCCACCGCCGCTTCCGCCTCCGCAAGCAACCCCAGAGCCGTCGCTTCCCTCTCCGAGGCGTTCTGAATCACGCTTTCCGCATTTGTCGCCATAATGAGATAGCTTTCAGCAACGCGTTGCCATCGCACCGGATTATGCGGATCAAGAGACGCCGCCTGCAAAGCGCTGTCCGCGGCCGCCTTGTCCGCGCCAGCAACCACGCGCCCGAGAGAGGCAAAAATCGCGCGGCGCGCCTCATGATTGAGAACATCTCGCGGTTCGAGCGCTACGGCCCGACTCACATCGTCAATCGCAAACTGCACGCGCTGTTGCACCAACTCCGGCGGCGCCGCTTCTCCCGCCAATTGGTCGGCAATGCGCAAATGCGAAAATGCGTGCATGCGGCGATAATCCGCACTCCACGGATTCAGGCGAATGGCACGCAAAAGCAGGCGATCAACCGCGTACGGTTCGTCTCCATGCCGACGCGCACCGTCCACAAACAACGAGGCTCCAAACCACTGCACCATAACACTCACGCACAACACGGTCACGATACCGGTTGCAACAAACAGACCGGACGAGGCAAGCGCCACGCGCGCGTTACTCTTGAATGGGATGGCGCGCGTATGCAAAACCGCATGCGCCACCACAAGGCCGGCAAGCATCCAAAAGAGCGTCATAAGCACCGCGTCGGAAGCATAGACGAGCTGTGCGACGACCGCCATCAACCACACACTTCCAAGCACGGCAAGCGTTTGCCAATGCTCACGCACGCGCTTCACAAGAAGGGCGTGCACCAAGCGCCACAGTGTCCACAAAATAAACGCCGCGTACAAAACCGTCGGTACCAAACCCCATGTCGCGGCGACATCAAGCAGATAAGAAAAGCTGTGATCAAACGGCAAAGCCCAAAACGACGTGCGCACAATTTCCTCGGGACGATAGCGGAGATAGTCGTAGAGATATGAACCGGGACCGGAACCGAAAAGCCATCCTTCGTTTTGCAACGTCGCGGTGGTGATGTGCGTAGCCGCGCGCAAATTCAGACCGATTTCCGACGACACGCGTCCTGTAAACGGCGACGGCACAAGCAAGAGGACGAGTCCAAGCCCGAACACCGCCATGAGCGCCAACATGCGCAGAGGCTTGACGAAGCGGCTCGGCTGATACAAGCCGAGCGCCAAAAGAGCGCCCGAACCTACCAAAAGCACAATCTGCGTGAGCAATGTGTCCGTCACGAGTAGCCACACGAGCGTCGAGAGCCAAAGGACTATCCACACCGGCCAATGAGCCTTGCGCCATACGGTCGTCGGAAGCCACACGTCCGTATCGTCGTGATCATCGACAATCCAAATACCAAGCGCAAAAACACTCAATGTGGAAAGAAGGATGGTCAACGATTCGGGAGTTCCCGTCGGACTCAAAGCCATCGGCGCAACCGCCGCGGGGATGATGCCAAAGAGAGCGAGTACAGACAGAGCGCCCGTGAGTGCTCCACCAAGCAGAAGCCCGTAAGACAGCATGCGCAACGCGGAACGATAATCTCCTGTGTTCACGACGAGCGCGTACAGTCCAACAAAGGCAAACATGGGCACGACCGACGTAAATCCAAGCGGCCCTGTGCCGACCCACGCGCTATATCCTGACGGCGCGAGCGCGGCGGAAATCACAACGCCAAGCAGTACGAATGCAGGCAGCCACATCGCTATGGATCGGCGAAGTGTCCACTCGCGCTGACGATACACATGCGCGCTCCAGCCAAAGAGCCCAAACGCAACCGCTACAACGAGCAGGACGTGTTTGAGTGGCGAGAACAGCTCCGCGCTCCCGGGAACATAAGCAAGCGGCATGAGCACGGCAAGCACAAACAACGCCGTGTGTACAATAGGCGCTTTGCGGAATGTGCCAGCGAGCGCGGAAAAGAGGCGCTGTGCTAAAGGCTGAATGTTTGTCATAGGCTGTGGGGTCAGGTCGTGAATCTAGAGTTTTTATCAGAAAACTCTATAGTCATCACACTATGAAACAGGACTTAGCATGCATGAAAAGAGATGATATCCGCAGCTCTGCAGGGGCAAAAAACCGCAGATGTACCCTCGGTACATTGAGGTTTTTTTGCACCGAAGAGCAAGGAGATCGCTCTTTTCATGGATGATGGAGTCTTGTTTCATAGGGTGATGACTATAGATTCACGACCTGACCCCATACCACTTAGTCACTGATTGGCGACGGGGTATCTTGTTCGTTTGGCAATGAAGAGTCTTCGCTTTCCACGCTCGGCTCATCTTCGCTTATGCTTGATTCAGCATCAGCCGTTGCCTCCTCTTCAGGCATCACCACTTCAGGCGCCACATCGAACACCTCGGATGCTTCGGACGCCTCCGCCTCCTCCGCCTCCTCAAGCACTTCCGGCTCTTCGGTCACCAATGAGTCATCGGCGACGCTGTCTTCGTGTGCCGTCACTTCCACCACCTCCACCGATATCGGAACCACATCCTCTACGGCCGCATCATCACTGCCATCTTCTTCCATCGCATCAACGTCTTCGCTCTCCTCGGCGATCGGCGATTCCTCCGACACCTCATCACTCGAGATAGTATCCTCCTCCTCTGCCAATGACGTCGTCTCCTCTGGCTCTGCCAAGTCCTCCAACAATTCCTCCGCCGGGACTTCCTCCAACTTCTGTATCTCCAAATCCTCGTCCGCTTCAAATCCGCGGCGAATGCCCATCACCATCCAATCCACCTGCGTTCCGCTCCCGCCGGTCCGATGGAGCGTGAATCCGTTATTTGTCTTGTCAGTTATGTACGCCGTTCCGCTACCGTTGCTCATCGTCGCCGTCACAACGATTGGCACTTCGCTTGAAGCGACGTCGTTAAACTCCGGTTCGATATCCTCAAACTCGACGATAAGCGTATCCGCGCCGCTCATGTTGGATGTTGCGGCAAGCGTCACATAGTGCTCAAGGCCAAGCACTGCATGAGACGTCACCAGCGTATTCTGATAACTCGCAATCTCAACATCAAAGGAGCCGCGCGTGGCAAACGTCCCCTCAAAGTCAATGCTCCAGTTCATGCTCGAGAGCTTTTGGATGTTCGAGACCATCCCATTGCGTACCGCCAAGACCGCGTCCGTTTGTACCGTCGACGATGGCATCGCTTGCGTGACGCTCTCTTGCGTCACTCCGTCCCAGTAGTGTGGCTGGATAAATGTCATCACGGCGCCGCTTCCCTCACCGTTGAACGCCTCCATGGCAATACCGACGACTTCTCCCGCTTGCGTCGCTTTCATGCCAACGCCCGGAACAGACGACACAGCCAGACGATCGCCAACGGTAATCGCGCCGTTTTCGCCGCTCACCTTTATAGGCGTGCGCCCCGCAAGCGCGATTGGATAGTACCCTTGCGCTTGCGTTTCCCATCCCAAAATCAGTCCCGGCGATGTTGAAACTGCGCCAATAATCGTGTTGTCTTGCGTCGCGCGCCCGACATGCTCATTGCGATTGCTCGACACCGAGACAATTTCCCCGGCAAGCAAAAACTCTGTAGACGGAAAAGCTTCTGCGATGTCGTGCTGTGTGACGGAGCTCGCCACCGAATAGATGATGCCGTCCACCGCACCTGCATCAGAACAGTTATCGGTAGCACCATCCCCCACACACAACGCCCCATCAAAAATTTCGACATCGGCGGAAAAGTATCCGGTGCCGTTCGCTCCAACACCCGAAAGCGTCGGTACATCCACCGCATCGTCCACATCCACATGCAGATACCCACCGACCGTCAAAACGGCATAGTTGTTGTCGGCGCCTTCCGCAATAAAGCGTCCTGCAATCGCCGATGACGTTCCTGAACCGGCATTGTCGGCCGTCACCTGTGATCGAATGCCTTCCGAAACAATTGTTCCGCCGGTAGCTCCCGAACGCTCGAGCAATATATTAGCGCCGTACTGAATGTCCAGTCCGCTTGTCACAATTCCCGTGTCCGTCATATCTATGTCAAACGCGGCCGTTGTTGCCGCCGTTGTTGACGTTGAGGTGTTGTCAATGTAGAGCGCACTGTCCGTTTCGATGTCGCCGCGCACAAACAATTCCCCGCTTCCCGTCGCGTCTCCCGGCGTCGCCGCTGATCCAATCCCCTGCCCGTCGATCTGCACAAGCCCGCCCTCGGTGTAGAGCGCGTAGTTCGTGTCCGCGCCCGTCGCATGAATGTACGCGCCGTAGGTTGTTGACGTGCCGCCGGTCGAACCGGTTACCTGCGAGCGCATGCCAAACGCGCGCGTGGTGCCGCCAGTTGCACCCGTACGCGTCGTGGCAATGTCAATTCCGTACGTCAAATCCGTACCGCTTGAGACTATCCCTGTGTCTGAAACATCAAATGTGCCGCCGTACTCCGAGGCCGCCGTTGTTGACGTTGATGCTTTATCAATGCTGATGCGATCGTCTGCTTCAATGAGTCCTTTTACGAAGAGTGTTCCGTTAGCACCGGCATCGTCCGGTGTTGTTGCTGTGCCATCACCCTCGATGTGTACATAGCCGCCTGACGTGTAAAGCGCGTAGGCCGTTGATGTTCCATTGGCGCCAAAGTAGCCGCCGTAGCCAGTGTTCACGGTACCACTGCTGTTTGTGACCTCGCCGCGCACGCCATAGGCACTTGATACCGTGCCGCCGTCTGTGGTGATAAGCGCGTCAAGACCATAGGCATTCGTAAGTGTTCCGGCACTTATCGTCACGGCACTGCGATACCCTGCCGCATAGTCAGACACCCCGCTTCCGTCAAAATCCAAGATGGACTCGGATCCATATAATTTTTCAACATCGTTTCCGGCGCCGGACGCGACCGTAAGAGCCGATCGTACGCCGGTAAAAATGCCGCCGGCATTCAGCGCGCCGGAAATTGAACTTGTAAAATTGCCCAAGCGACTCGTCGTCGCGGAAGTGTAGTTTCGTGCCACGGCAAGATTCACCGTGCTTGAAATTGATGCATCAGGACCAATCGCGGCGCTCGCCGAGCCGATGTTTGCCAAAAGACTCCCCGCTCTAATATCCCCTTCTCCGTCCACGACAAAAACGCCGGTTCCTCCTCCGGACGAAATGCCAAACACCGTCTCATCCGCGGCGACCGACGCCGGATTGATGAAGAGCACGCCCCCCGCGGCCAGCGCGCTCTGCGGATCACCAGTCAATACTAAGTTGCCATTGCTATTTGTAACCGGCACGCACGCGCTCGTGCACCCGTCGTTGTCCGTGTTCAAACTGTCGAGCAAATCGGCGTCCCCCGCTTGCAGAGCGTACGGCGACGAGGCGATGCGCTTGCGCGGCGACATCTCCGAATCACTGCCAATCGTCACGCCCAAAAAGAGCGTCGCATTGTCGTCAAAAAGCGTGTCTGGCAATGCGTTTTGCGCGTTGCTCGTCGTATCGCCCAACAACACAGTAAAAATCCCATCCGTTACAGTTACTGAAATCGCACCGCCGGGCGCGTTGCTTGGACAATCGATAGTCGCGGAGTTTGTATCCGTATCGTCCGCGCTCCACAAGCAAGTTCCGGCCGTCGCCGCGTCGTAAATCGCAAAGCGCATGTTGTAGGAAGCGTCGTCCACCGTGATGCGATCGCCATCGGTGAGCCGCGCTTGATACGTTATGAGTTGCGGCACGTCCAACGCCGCGCTCGCCGACCAAACAGAAGCCAGCCACCCCACCGTGAGGAGGGCTCCCATGCAAAGCGCTAACAGAGCGCGCCAGTAAAATCTATGTGTTTGGTTATGATTCATATTGGAGAATTGCTTCATTCTTTGATAGCCGTGCCTGCCTCCTGCGTTGGCGTGCGTCCACGCTCAAGCCCCACATTGAGCGAGATGAACGTCGGCTCTTTCGTATCTGTGCGATCAATCGGCCGCACCTCCACCATCTTATACAATGGTTTTTGATACGTCGCGTAGTACTCCGCAGGTCCGACGAGAAATGCGTAGCGCCCTTGACCATCGGTTACTTTCGTCTCCAAGAGCTTGTTGAACTTCGGTTCAAAGATACGCACGATGGCGTTTGCAAGCGGCCGGCGTGTGTGCTCGTCGTACACAATGCCCCAGCCGGTTGGCTTCTTCGGCCGCGCCAAGCGCACAAAGAATATGAGCACGAGCCCTTGCAGAATCAGTATGGCTCCCGTCCAAAGCGTCGGCTGGATCACCACCACCACTGCCGCAACAACGATCCCCGCAATCGAGAGGACATACTGCGCGGTGCGTCCCCATCGCCCCAGCACGACACGTATCGGCGGCCGTTCTTTCGCGCTCTCGGGATCGAGCGGGATGTTCGCCGCAATCGCAGCCTCTGCCTCCGTCACCGCAATTTCTTCGCCGTGATAGAGATCGAGAAACTCGCCGTCACGCTTTTGTTCCTTTAAGTGATCGGTTGGGAATCCAAATCCGGGCTTGTTCACCATAAGCGCGTAACGCCCGGGAGACACAATGAACAGATACCGTCCGTGCGTATCGGTCACTTGGCTTTTGACGATGCGGTTTGTAGCAAGATCGCGCAATCGCACAATCGCCGGGAATTTTGCGCAGACTGTCGTACACAACGCCCCACTTTTTTCGTCGGCGTCGGTTGACAAGCAAGAACGGCGCCGTCACCAAGTACTGCACGAAGCGGAAGAGATTGAACGAGGTTGCGAGCGTCACGGCGGTCGTTGCCGCCACGGCCGTCGTAAGCGGCGCGGCCACGGTGGCCGCCTGCTGAACATCGGCATCCTGCCGCATGATGCGCACCGATTGCACGCCGCGAATGGCGAGCACGCGCGAGATAGCGCCAACCGCTTCAAGCGCGCTATCGGTTCCTTCGAGTGCACGCGCGAGTTCCTCATCCAGAGGGGCGAGCACGGGACTCGTTTGCAGAATCGGATTGACGATGTTGTCGTCTACGCGTAACGACGCAGATGTGAGAGTCGCGAATCCGTCCGCTGTCACTTCCACGCGATACGTTCCGTTTGGCACATACCACGCGAAGAGACCCGTGTCCGATTGAATAGGATTTGATTGTCCATGCGGCGTTGTGTCAAACGTCGCCGCGTTTGAGAGCAGTGTGATACGCGACAGATCCAATGGCGCGTCCGAAGAACTGGAGGTGACGTTCCCGTCGCCTTGCACGTTCAGCGAAAAAGGAATGGTCTGAACACGGCCGTCCATATACGTCACGACCACGGCAAGCGTTGTGCTCGCGCGAGGCGTTTGCACGCTCGCTCGGTAGCGCGTCGCATCGTCCACGGTCGCCAACGCATCGTCTCTGTCGGCCGCAAGAACGCTCTCCGGATTCATGAGGTAGCGCGATGATCCCACCACGAGCTCAACGGTGGCCGTTGAAGACGGGGCACTTGCAATATTGAGCTCCACGGTAAGCGGACGCGCTCCAAGAACGGAGAGAGTGCCGCGATGAGACGTGAGTGCAATCGTTTCGCGCGCGACGAAGAATGAGACGTCGCTCGTTGGCAGAAGATCGCTTGCGCCGACGGTCGTTGGTGGCAAGACAATGTCCGAGGGAGCGCCAATCGTCGTGTCACTTGGGACGCCGTCCGAGGGACCGCCAGTTGCGTCTGTCGGACCGCCAATCGTTGTGTCACTTGGGACGCCGGTTGCATCTGGAGGAACAACATCCGTCGGACTAACGACCGTAGGACCGCCCGTTGCGTCTGTCGGGCCGCCGTCCACCGCATCACTGTCGCTTGGAACATCGCTGTCGTCGCTTGCATCGTCAGTTTCATCTTCAATGTGGTCATCATCGAATAGCGGGATAGCCGTCGCCACCGCACCGGAGGCTACATTGCCGGCCACGTCATACGCGAACACCGTGTAGTAGTAACGCACGCCAGGCGTGAGACCCGTGTGCGTGTATGTCTCGGCAAGCCCGTTGAAAATAGGCGTGCCGTCCGACACGGTTAACGGAGGCGCCGCGAGCGAAAAGCGCACGATCACTCCGGCCAAATCGGCGTCCGAAGGGTTGCGCCATGAAAGCACGTTCTGCCTAATCCCCGGAATTGCAACGAGATTTGAGACATTCGTTGGCGAGAGGTCGGCGAGTGTCGTGAACGTCGTACTGGCTGATGCACTGTTTCCGGAAGCGTCAGCCGATGTCACCGTCGTCACATACGCAGTATTTGGCGAGAGTCCAGTGACGAGCGTTTCATGCGCGGTCACGAGCGTTGCATTGTTCACGTTTATAGACGCGCTTGGAATGACGACCGCACTTGTTGCCAACTCATTCGTTATCCACGTCACCATCGCCGACGTTTCCGTGATGTTGATGACTTGCACGGCGCTTATCGTCGGCGGCGTCACGTCGAGCGTTGTAAAGGTCGTGTCGGGCGACAGACTCGCGTTACCCGCGCTGTCGGTCGCCTGAATTTGGAAGTGGTGCTCCGTTCCGGACGCGAGGCCCGAGAGGGAGCGTGTGTGAGAGGTGCGAAAGAGCGTGTCGGAGAGATTGCCAAGTTCGTAGGATGACGTTCGGCCGTAGCTCAAGACGGTGCTCGCCGCTTCATTGGTTTGCCATGTCACCGTCGCGCTCGTGGCCGTGATGTTGGACACGACGACATTCGAGACAATCGGAGCTGTAGTATCTGTCGGCGTTGGTGTTGACAAAGACGCGGGAGAACCACTGCCGCTGACAGTCGCGCTGATCGTCACCGTCGGCGTGCTAGCAATAGCAATGCTCGCCATTCCCTGTTCGCCGTTTTCGCCCGTGTCGCGTCCACGTACTACGTCAATCTCGTACGATCCCGCCGATCCCGGATTCACGATTCGGTTCGTTCCCGAAGTGGCGTTTGTGCCAATCTGAATCTGCACACAGCGGTTGGCGGCAATGTCCGCGGTGGCTGTCGCGGAAGAAGTGAACGTGATGGTTTGCCCCGATACGGCAACGCCCCAAGCGTCCGCCGAAGGCGATGCGCCCGACTCAAGCGCCTTGTCCGTCCATGGACCGTTGCATGCGCTATCGTTATCCATCGCCAAGTCGATGTCGGAGAAAGCGACACTTGTTAGCGAAAACCCGCTTGCATAGCGCACTTCGAGTGTGTGGGCGGCAACGGTCAACCCCTGCCGTGTCACAAACTCAATCGTATGATTCGTCGCCGTCGAAGCCGCATGGCTCCCAAGTGCCACACGATAGTCCGGAAAGACGCCCGCCCATGTCATAAGTGGGATCAGAATCAGTCCAAGGCAAAGCACTAGACTCGTGGCGTTCAAAAGAGGGGATCGTCGCGTGTGCATACCTTAGACACGTCGAAGTCGCCGTTTCGCTACGACGATCCCCGTAAGAGAGACAAGGAGGATCACGATACTCCTCCACGGAAATACGATGAGCGTGCGTTGTGCTTGCGATACAGAATCGTCGCCATAGGTCATCTCTGCCGCAAATGTGTACGGCCCTAGGCGAAAAGGTTGGAGCTCGGCCAAAAGCTTTGAGGACGGCTCCTTTGTCCGACTTTGCCGGACGCCACCCCAACGCGTGCCAAGCTCGCGAGTTGTCCCGGGAAGGACGATGGACTGATCAGGATTGATGACAAGCGTATCGACCGTGCGGCCGAAGATGTCCCGAACGTCAATAGTGCCCAATGGCTTCAGGTGAACCGAACCGGTGTTGGCAAATGAGACCGACACCAGAGCGGGAAGACGCGAGACGATCCGCTTGCCTTTTGCAAGGTTAAGCGTGGTGATCGAGCCCTCAATCTCACTCTCATCTGAAAGCACGCGAGCGAAGACGAACGGCCCCGTCACAGCGTCCAAGACGATGCGACCCTCTTCGTCACTGCGCACAGGACGAAATGTGGCTGCGATACCTGCCATAAGGCTTCCGGACGATGCATCCGGCGCAGAGAGCATCACGCGCACGTTCCGTATAGCGGCCGGCTCGAGAACGAACTGACGCGGTTCTACGGAAATCCATGCAACGGACGGTGAATCTGCGGTATCGAGGAGGAATATAGCCTGACCGGATTCTGCCCGATTGAGGTCAAGCTCAACCGGCTCGAGCACAATGCTGATCGTTGTACCTGTCTCGTTCAGAAGTGTGAGTTCCTCTGTGACGGGAACACCCGGATACACTTCCGTTTCAATTCGTTCCGGGGTGAACGTTAACGCAAACACCACGGTCGGCTCTGAAACCATGCCAAAAGCAAGGACCACGGCGATCACAAAGATTTTCAGCCTGTGAAACATAGCGATTGGCAACGCGAACGAACATGCAGTACCGAAATGAGCAAATTGTTTTCTTTTTTGTGTTTTTCTGACCTCGAGAGCCTCGTGGCTCATGCGTTTGTTTGGCGGACGTTGTTTTGATTCTTCCGCACACGCTGTCGACGTCGAGCGCCCCCTACCCTGTAGGGCGGCAAAAATTGTACAAGGAGCGTTCATCCGCCAAAAGCGGGCGTCGGGATTACGTGGCGTTTTCAGCCGCTCATGGTCATCGCACCGTGGGATAGGTTTGAAACAAATTCGGTCGCTTTGGAACTACTCCCACACACCGTCACTACAGCATTCCAGTCAAATGCGTCTAAAACGGTATTGAGAGAACAGTCCAATGACATCACTACGTTTCAAAAGCCTGTCTCACGGTACGAAGTCCATGAATCCGTAACGGCATCGAGGGTTTGATTTGGACTCTTGTGCCCGATGTCAACATGGGATTCCATTCCTGGCTGGAATTGAACCCCATGGAACATCGCGAAAATCAAAAGTTCCCGACACTCACATACGTCAGGACCTGGGAATAGGCGCCGGATTGTGTAGCGCTACCGATTGACGCCTTGTATGTAACGGCAATTTGAGCGCCGTTTTTCCAATTCGTACGACTAGCCACGGTCAACGCCGACGAAGACGGCCCACGATCGTCTGAAAAGGCTCGATCACTGCCAACAAGAGCAATACCATACTCTTCACTACCCGCACTTACCGTCCCATCGGAAACAGCATCTATGGTTCCTCCCTCACTCGTCCTCAACGTTCCATCGGTAACGACTGTCGTTGTGTAGCCTCTATAGGCATTGGTTGAGCTCGAAATTGTGTGAGATGACGAAGATACAGATGAGCCGGATAGTACGCCAAGATCAACAGTCGCACTGGAAATTGAGAACGAAAATGTCGGATGCTCCGAAAGCTCTTGAAATCCTGAAAGAAGTTCGTAGTTTGTACTACTCATGCGACCACCGGCCACATCACCAAAAGTATCGGAGAGTATATAACTTGCACTCGTCGATCGTGCGCCAGAACCACCAAGCTCGTCTCCGTAAACTCGATAATTTGTTGATGTCATCAACGCATTAGTAGAAAGCGGAAATGTGATTGAAACAAGTCCAATCAGTACTGTTATAAGAGCATTTTTCATATTCTTTGCTGTAATTTTAGCACAATTGTTGTGTTCAGTCAATTGTTTTTCGCGCTAGTCTTAGCCATATTTTGAGTGTTGAATACATTCTGTGTTCAACAAGGCTGTGGAAATGTGCCGTTTTTGTGTATTTTCTATAACAAGGTCATAAACTTATCCACAGCAGTTTTCCCGATATTGATTTGTCTAGACTACTGTAGACATATCTACTCCTCAAAACGCTGAATTAGTAAGCAACTGGCACACATAAGCGATTTGTCTACGCTACTGTAGACAAACAAAATGTTTCACGTGAAACAAAAGACAAGAATTGTGATTATATTAGTTGTGCATCAAACAGTGTAATTCACATCGCAATTCACATGTGTGTTTTTTCCATTTAGAAGTCTACATGTAATTGCACACTCACAGAGATTTTACATGTTTTGTATCTCGACATAATCAGCAATGCAGAACTTTCAAATAATTCACACGCGTTCGAACATAGTGTTTCACGTGAAACATTTTTTTTTAGACTTGGGAATATTCCGCGTTTCTAATTGCGAGAGCTGTCCTTCCATCATTGCGCTACCAGTCCATCATTTTGAGGTCGAACGGTCATGAGAACGTGCCCTTGAGGCACGTTCGAACCGTGAGACGG
>CAYHRP010000003.1:0-13729 GCA_964359145.1 uncultured Gammaproteobacteria bacterium
TGCACGTCAATGACTTCCTGTTTGCCGTTGATGGTGATGGTGAGACCCTTCGATGAGCCGGTGGATGTGATGCCTTCAAGGGCTTTTTCGATTTGCTTCGCCTGTGAGCGGACGTCTTTGATCGCTTTGAGTTTGTTGAACATACGGAGATTAGGGATTATATGGTTGGCATGTGGTTATCTGATGGCAACGGGCTGGGGCGGGGCGTGCATCGTGCGTTCGAGACTGCGGAAGTCCGCGCGCGAGGCTTCAAAGTAGAGCTTCACGATGCCGGTTGGACCGTTGCGGTGTTTGGCAATGTGTAGTTCGGCCAAGTTTTTTTCCTCCGGCGACAATTCCTCTGGGCGGTAGTTTTTGTCTGCGGCTTTGCGATAGATAAACATCACTACGTCGGCATCTTGCTCTATCGATCCACTTTCGCGTAAGTGTGAGAGCTTTGGAATCGCCGGTTTGCTCATCTCAACGGTACGCGAAAGCTGTGAAAGCGCGAGCACCGGCACTTGCAATTCGCGCGCAATTTGCTTGAGGCCGCGCGAAATCTCGGCCACTTCTTGCACGCGGTTTTCCTTGTTGCCGCGCGATTCCATGAGCTGTAAGTAGTCAATGACGATGAGACCCAGACCGTGCTCGGACTGCAGGCGCCGACACTTGGTGCGAATCTCCATGATGTTCGCGGAGGCGGAGTCGTCAATGTATATCGGCGCTTCGGAGAGGACGCCGAGCGCTTGGCCAATACGCGGAAAATCGTCGTCGCGCTCCGAAAGGCGTCCCGTGCGCAGTTTCCACAAGTCGATGTTCGCCTCGGCACAAATCAAACGGTCCACGAGTTGCTCTTTGCTCATCTCGAGGCTGAACAAGCCAACGGGAATCTTCGATTTTACGGCGGCATGGCGCGCAATGGACAAGGCGAACGACGTCTTTCCAACGGACGGACGCGCCGCTAATATCACTAAATCAGATTTTTGTAATCCGGCAAGCAAATTATCGACGCCAACAAATCCCGTCGGAATGCCGCGCAGTTTTCCACGCTCCCTGTGGAGCATGTCAATGCGTTCAAAGGCCTCCGCGAGCACACTGCGAATTGGCGTGAACGACTCTTTCATGAATTTGCGCGACACAGAGAACATCTCCTGTTCGGCAAGATCCAAAATAGACTCCACGTCTTCGTCGGTTGGCTGATACCCGAGTTGCGCGACGCGTGACGCGGCACTGATGAGTCGACGGAGCGTGGCTTTCTTTTGAATAATGCCCGCGTAGTGCACCACGTTTTGAGACGTGGGGACGATGTTGGTGAGCTCGGCGAGATACGAGCGGCCGCCGATGGTATCAAGTTGCGAGCGTTCGTCGAGGCGATTCCCAAGCGACAACAGGTCAATCGGCTCGTGCTTGGCGTACAGATCGAGCATGGTGCTAAAGATCATGCGATGCTTGTCGAAATAAAAGTCATCCTCGTCAATGCGGTCGGCAACGCGAATCATCGCTTCCGAATCAATGAGAAGCGCGCCGAGGAACGATTGCTCCGCCTCTTCGCTGTAGGGCGGAATTTTTCCGATGTCGCGAGCCATATAGTCATCACCCTATGAAACAAGACTCGATAAACAGCCAAAATTGCACAGGACTTGTTTTTCGTTCTGAAAAATACTCACGGTATCTACGGATACCGCTCGTGTTTTTCAGAACTCCAAAACTTCGTCCTGCACAATTTTTTCTTGTTTCTAAGTCCTGTTTCATAGCGTGATGACTATAGCCTGCACATCTTATCGCACACGGACACGCGGTTCAATGGGGCGTGTAGGACGAAACGGGGATGAATAGTGTACAATGTGCGTATGAAACAACATCTGCAACGTTTTGCGCGGCGTTTGAGCGCAAGTCAACTGAAAGCGGCCACGTGGGCGGTTGGATTGTTGGCAGTAGCGAGCGTGCTCATTCCAGACACGCTTCCTTTTGTCGATGAACTGGTGCTCGTGTGGGCATTGTCCGAGCTTGTGCTCGAACGCCGTGCGCGTGCGTCGCAAAAGCGTCGTGCACGCGATCTCTAAAAAGGCCGCCGGAGGAAAAATAAACATGCCACTTTCAAGAAAAGCCGTTGCGCACTTGCAGGCGGGGGAGGTGCTTGTGGGCACCATGATTGGCGTTGGCATGTTTGGCATTCCGTTTGCCTTTGCGCAGGCGGGATTTTTTGTTGGCATGATCTATCTTGTCATGCTCGGTCTTGCCACAATCACGTTGCAACTCATGTACGCGGAAGTGACGCTCCAAACTCCCGGGAAGCATCGCCTTGTCGGATACATGCGCCGATACTTCAATCAGAAATGGGCTATGGCGGCCGCTTTCGTGTTTCTCGGCGGCAGTTGGGGAGCGCTCATCGCCTACATCTTGATTGGCGGAAATTTTCTCGGACAACTGCTGATGCCGTTTTTCGGCGGAACAGAACTTGTCTATCAAGGGGTTTTTTTGGCGGCGGGATTTTTGCTTGCGCTTGGCGGACTGCGTCTTGTCTCCGGCGCCGAGATGTATTTAGTCGGTCTGTTGGTGGTCGCAATGTTGGTGGTAATTTTGCGCGGCGTATTTGACATGCACGTTCCAAATCTCTTGACGTCCTCCACAGCGCATCTGTTGTTGCCCTACGGGGTTGTCCTGTTCTCTCTTGGCGGCATGACGGTGATTCCGGAAATGCGCGATGTGCTCGGGCGGTATCACAACGACTTGCGCTCCGTGATCATCAAGTCATCGCTTGTGGTCATTATCCTGTATGCCGCTTTTGCCTTGGCGGTGGTTGGCGTCACCGGACCTGCGACGACCGAGGAAGCGCTTTCCGGCATTGGCGCCGCGCTTGGACCGTGGGTGCTCATTGTTGGGGTTGTGATGGGGTTTCTCGCCGTTGCCACAAGTTTTCTGACGCTCGCTCTTTCGATGCAAGACATGTTCGAATTTGATTATGGCTTCACCAAACTGTTCTCGTGGTTTCTGATGCTCATCGTGCCATTGGTGTTGTTCATGTTTGGTGCGCGCGATTTTATTCGCGTGATTGGATTTACCGGCGCCGTGTTTGGGGGCCTGTTTGGCATCTTGGTTGTTTTGCTCTATCAGCGTGTGCGGAATCGGTACTGTGATCGCGACGCGCGGTGCTTTCATCTGTCGAACAAGGTTGGGTATCTTATTGCCGTTGTTTTTGCTATAGGGGCGTTTCTTGAAATTGCACGACCGCTCGCAGACTTCTTATGAAACCATTTCGATTCATCGTGCTCTTTGGCAGCATGTATCTTCTTGGGACGGTCATGGCGTTCTTCTTTTCATTTGCCTCGCGTATTATTTATGACGACCGCATTTTCTTCATTCCGTTTGTGAGCGTGATTCTGCTCAACCTATTTTTTGGTTGGCTGTACTTCAAAGGGATTGATGCGAGTGTGGGATGGCGCGCGCGTATGGAGGCGATTGCGGTGTGGATTTTGCTTGGCGTTGTATTGGATGTGTTGGTGCTTGTCTTTTTCTACAAGCGTTCTTTTTCCGATTTGTCGTACTTTACGCCGCTTGGATACGCGCTCAAGATTCTCGTTTTATTTGTAGCCGCCTACATCACGGCGGATTCGCATCCGCGATTCTCAAGTCCCAATCTTGTCTCACCGGACAGTCTTCCGCAAGAGCGGCGCCTGTGATACGTTTTGAGCATGAACGAAACGCACAATGTATCGTTACTCAAGCGCGTCCACTGCATTGGCCTGGGCGGTATTGGGGTATCGGCGGTTGCCAAACTGCTTAAGGCGCGCGGCGTCATCGTCACAGGCTCGGACAAAGCGGAAACGGACACCCTCACAGAGCTCAAATCGCGGCGCATTAAGTATTGGATTGGTTCGCATCCCGAAAAAATGGGACGCAACTTGGATCTCGTCGTGTATTCGTCGGCGGTGCCGGATGACGACGAAGAGCGCGTGCGTGCGCGGCATCTTGGTGTGCGCGAAGTGTCGTACAACGCGTTTTTAGGAGAGCTTGCGCGCGAGTACAAACGTGTGGTTGCGGTGACGGGAACGCATGGAAAGTCTACGACGACGGCGATGCTCGGGCACGTCTTGATTGAGGGCGGCGCCAATCCAACCGTGGTCGTTGGTTCGAAAGTGCCGACGTTCAAAGCGGGTAATCTGCATCTTGGAGCGCGCGAACTGTTCGTTGCCGAAGCGTGCGAATATCAGGCGCACATGCTCGAGCTTAAGCCGGACATTATCGTGCTCACGAATGTCGAGTTTGATCATCCCGATTATTATCGCGACGTAAACCATGTGCGCGAAACGATGAAGATGTTTGTAGAACGGCTTCCTAAAGATGGCGTGCTTATTTGGAACACGAACGATGAGCATTCGCGCTTGCTGATTGAATCGCTTGATTTCGCGCCGACGCTCGTTGGTGTTGGCGATGATGGCGATCTTTCCGCGACGGTGGAGCATGCGGCAGGGCGGCAGACGATGCATGTGCATTGGCAAGGCGCGCACATCGGCGACGTGGTTTTGCGATTGCCCGGCGAGCATAACGTGATGAATGCGCTGATGGCGTCGGCGGCGGCAAGCGTGCTTGGGATGAAAGGCGAGGCCATCAAAGAGGCCATAGAATCGTTTCCGGGATTGTGGCGGCGCTTTGAGCATCTCGGCATGTTTCAAGGCGCGGATATGTACGCGGACTACGCGCATCATCCAACGGCGTTGGAGCGTTTGCTTGAAGGGACGCGCACGTTTTTACCAAACCGGCGTATCGTGTTGTGTTTTCAGCCGCATCAACAGGCGCGCACGCTCGGGCTTTTGGATGAGTTTGTGGGATCGATGGACGAGGCGGACGTCGTGATTTTGCCGGAGATTTATGGTGTGGTGGGGCGCGACGATGGCGCAAAGGCGATTTCAAGCGAAGACGTTGCGGCAAAAATCGAAGAGCATGACGTCGCGCGGCACGCAAAGCGAACGGTCACGTTTACCAAGGACTTTGTTGAAACGGAACGCGTACTCAAACAAGAAGTGCGGAAGGGGGACGTATTGCTCATGGTGGGCGCGGGCGACATCGACGCATTTGCGCGTGCGTTGGCGGCGCGCTAAAACACTCTCCATTGAACATATGACCAAAAACAAACGCATCCTTTTGTGGACGCTCTGGCCCATCGCGCTTCTTGCCGCGAGCGTTTTGTTCGGTTCTATTCTGATGCCCATTGCCGGCGATCGTGTGCCCGAAGCGAATTTATCCTTGCTGTCTCTGATGGGTTACGACGGCATTAATAAGGTGCTGTTTTTGGCGTGGGTATTGCCGCTTGCCGTGGCTCTCTTTGCCATCCCGTGGAGTTGGGGATATGCCATCTATATCGCTTGGACAACGCGCAAAAAGACATGAACCCATTTACCTCACATCTTGAAAAGATTGTCGGCGACCGACTGCGTTTTGACGAGCCGCTATCGTCGCTTTCACATTACAACGTCGGTGGGCCGGCGCGGTATTTGGCGGACGCCACAACAACGGACGAGGTGCGGGCGCTCGTTCAAGCGGCGAACGAGCACGATATCTCGTGGGTGATTTTGGGAGGTGGAACAAATATCTTGCCAAGCGACGAAGGTTTTGACGGCCTCGTGATCCGCATGGCGAATCGTTCCATGCAAATGGACATGGCTAACGCGCGCGTGACGGTCGAAGCGGGAGCGCTTGCGTCCATGGTGGCACGCAAAACGGCAGACGCAGGATTGAGTGGCTTCGAGTGGGCAATCAGTTTGCCCGGAACGATCGGCGGAGCCGTGCGAGGAAATGCCGGCTGTTTTGGCGGCGAAACAAAAGACGTATTTCTGCACGCCGACATTCTTGATCCAAAAACGGGGAAGGTTGCCGTGCGCAAAAAAGCCTGGTTCAAGTTTGGTTATCGCGAAAGCCGCGTGAAGCATGAACCGTGGGTTGTTTTGCGTGCGACGTTTCAACTCGAGACACGTTCGGTGGAGGAGACAAAGGAAAAGGTCAACGAAGTGCTTCGATGTCGTTTGACGACACAACCTAAGAATGCCAAGTGTGCGGGATGCGTGTTCAAAAATTTTGAATACGATAGCGACGATGAGATTGCGCAGCTTCACGACGAGGTGGCCGATATTCCGCCCAAGTTTTTGGAGCAAAAGCGTATTCCGGCCGGTTGGCTCATTGACCGCGCCGAGCTTAAAGGGACGCGTGTTGGCGGTGCGTATATTTCACAAGAGCACGGGAACTTTCTCATCAATGACGGTTCGGCAACGGCCGATCACATTGCTCAACTCATTGCTGTCGTCAAAACGCGCATCCGCGACCACTTTGGCATCCAACTGCAAGAAGAGGTGCAGTATATTGGGTAGGTGGTTGCCTGTCGCTTGCACTGTTGCACAGCCTGTCGTAGACTAAAACTACGCCTATGAATATCGAGAACATCTTCGCTAAGAACATGGAGCTCACTCCGGCTATTGAGGAGCGCGTGCAGACGCGCGTGGCAAAGCTTGCAAAGCTCACGAAGCGTTTACAGCCGGTGTCCATAAAGGTGGAAGTAGGGAAGCCGTCGCAACATCACAATAAGGGGGAAGACGTTTTCTATGCGGAATTCAGTGTTAAAGTGCCTGGGATGGATTTTTACTCGAGCAAGAGTGAACCGGATTTATACAAAGCCATTGAGAAAGTCCGCGACGACATGTACCGCCAAATCGTCACATGGAAGCGCAAAGAGCAAGGGAAGGAACGGCGCGGCGGTTCTATGCTTAAGCGTCTGATGCGGTTTGGGAGAGAATAATTTATACAATAATTAAGTCCTACAGTATGGAACAACCAATGGAACAACCACAACGACCGTTTGATCGTCTAAAGGAGGCCGAGCAAGTGCGAGATTGGATAAATGAGTTGAAAGGCGTTTTTCGGACAACCGTGTCACAGGCAAAGTTGGAGCTAATTGCTGAAAAGATTAAGGCAGGAGAAATTGACGAGGAAACAGAGCGTAAGATGATGTCTGTCTTGGAAAAGCGGCAAAAGAGTTTTGATTCCGCCGAGGCAGAACGGGACCAGAAAATAGCGGCAGATGATTTTGTGCAAGCTCTCGATTGGTATGCTGAATATCTCAACGTAGAGGGCTTGTCATCTGAAGAGCGTGATCGTAAGTGCTTTGAAAAGTTTATGGGGATAGCGCGAACACAGAACATTCTCACGCATAAAGAAGAAACGGATATTCGTAACGGACATCCATTGGGTCTTGATAAGGCAGGGAGGAAGCAGAAGCATGATGACATATTTGCTGTGATGAGAGATGAGCCGATTTCCGAGGCGGAGAAGGCGATCTACATTCGTAAGTTCTTTGATCTTCCCGATGAGTCCAGTAAAACATAAGCACGAGTTGCGTTGATGGTTTAGCATTGACGCAAAAGAGCAGAACGAGTACATTGTGGGCCACTTATGGCCCACTTTTTGGATAAATTTTTAAAAGATCCCAACGCGAAGACGCTTACACTATATGAGGGGCGCGTGCAGGAGATCAATTCACTCAAAGAAGAGTACGCGGCGCTCTCCGATGAAGCGCTGAAAGCCAAGACGGCGAAATTTAAAGAACGTCTGCAAGAAGGTGAAACACTCGACGATCTTTTGATTGAAGCGTTTGCGACGGCGCGCGAGGCGGCAAAGCGCACGCTTGGGCAATTTCATTTTGACGTTCAGCTCATGGGCGCGATGGCTCTTCACGAGCGCAACATTGCCGAAATGCGCACCGGTGAGGGAAAAACGCTTACCGCTACACTCGCCGTATACCTCAACGCGCTGTCGGGCGAGGGTGTTCACGTGGTGACCGTGAACGATTACCTTGCCAAGCGCGATGCCGTGTTGATGGGGCAAATCTATGATTTTCTCGGGCTGTCTGTGGGTGTCGTACAGCACGAGGGTGGCTATCGCTACGACACAACGGCTATTGCGCAGGATAGCGAAATGGACGAAGAAAGAGACGCAACGGGTTCGTTCAAAGTCGAGTATGAGTTTTTGCGTACTGCATCGCGCAAAGAGGCGTACGACGCGGACATTACGTATGGCACGAACAATGAGTTTGGCTTTGACTATTTACGCGACAACATGGTTGGCAGTCCAGATCAGCGCGTACAGCGCGAGCTGTCATTTTGCATTGTGGACGAGATTGATTCAATTTTGATTGATGAAGCGCGCACGCCGCTTATTATTTCGGCACCCGCGCAAACGCCAAGCGATCTTTACCGCACGTTTGCGCAGCTTGTGCGCGGGCTCAAAGAAAACGACCATTACAACATTGACGAAAAAATGCGCGCCGTCACGCTCACGGATGCGGGCGTGGAGCACATTGAAAAGGTGCTTGGCGTGGAAAATCTCTACGTGACTGGCGGCATTCAGATGGTGCATCACATTGAGCAAGCGCTCAAAGCCGAGGTGCTCTACAAAAAAGACCGCGAATATGTGGTGCGCGACGGGGAGATTGTGATTGTGGACGAGTTCACCGGTCGCATGATGGAAGGGCGCAGATTTTCCGAGGGGCTCCATCAAGCCATTGAAGCCAAGGAGGGCGTGGTGATTCAACAAGAGAGCGAGACGCTCGGAACGATTACGTTCCAAAACTACTTCCGTATGTACCGTAAGCTCTCGGGCATGACGGGAACGGCCAAGACCGAAGAGGAGGAGTTCCAAAAAATCTACAACATGAATGTGGTTGTGCTTCCAACGAATTGCGAAACGCGACGCACGGATGGAGAGGATCGCATCTACAAATCGTACACGGCCAAGTTGCAGGCGGTTGTTGAAGAGGTGCGCGCGGCGCAAGGGCGCGGACAGCCTGTGCTTCTTGGCACAGTGTCTATTGAGAAGAACGAGGACTTGTCCAAGGCGCTGACAAAAGCGGGTATCCGCCATGAGATACTCAACGCAAAAAACCACGAACGCGAAGGTGAGATTGTCGCGCAGGCCGGGCGCAAGGGCGCGGTGACGGTAGCGACCAACATGGCCGGACGCGGCGTGGACATCATTTTGGGCGGCAATCCGTCAACGAAAGAGGAACAGGAAGAAGTGAAGTTGCTCGGCGGGCTGTATGTTATTGGCACGGAGCGCCATGAGGCGCGTCGCATTGACAACCAGTTGCGCGGACGAGCCGGACGTCAAGGTGATCTTGGGCGCACGCAATTTTTTGTGTCGCTCGATGACGATTTGATGCGCGTGTTTGGCTCCGAACGCATGAAGCGCGCCATGGAGACGTTGCGCGTACCGGACGACATGCCGATTGAAAATAAGATGATTAGCAAGTCGATTGAGTCGGCGCAAAAAAAGGTGGAGGGACATAACTTCGATATTCGCAAACGTCTTTTGGATTACGACGACGTGCTAAATAAGCAGCGCGAGGTTGTATATGGAGAGCGTCGCACTATAGTGGATGCGGACGCCATGGCACATCCGACGGCGATGCGCGAACAGGTGAAGGATTACATCACGGCGGAAATTGAGAGCGTGGTGGCATTTCATACGGCTGACGGTGCGGACTGGAACGTGCGCGAGGTGTTTGAAAACATGAAGACGATTGTGGACGTGAACAAAAAAACGCGCGATCAGTTTATGGAGTTTGACGGCGTGAAGGCGCCAAAAGCCGAGGCGGCGGCCAAGGCGCGCGACGCGCTCATCAAGGCGCTTGAGGCGCCTGTGGAAAAAAAGTATGAGGAACTGGAGGGGCTGTTTGAGAATCGCGCCGAACTCACGAGCATTGAGCGGCAGGTGCTCATTCGCTCCATTGATACGCTTTGGGTGGAACACTTGAGTGCCATGCGCAAACTGCGCAGCGCCGTTGGATTGCAGGGGTACGGTCAGCGCGATCCGCTTGTCGAGTATAAGCGTCAGTCGTTTTCGATGTTTCAAACGATGCTCGCCGAGGTGCAAAAGCAGGTGGCGACGACGATTTTCAAAATCGGTGACGCTATAAAAATGACTAAACTGCCGGGACTCTCCGATCGCATCGGTATGGGCTCCGTGCGCATCAAACAACCTGCCATAGATGCCAAAAAAACCGGTCGCAACGATCTGTGTTACTGTGGTTCTGGAAAGAAGTACAAGCGTTGCCATGGGGCATAAGTCTTCATATTTCATGGCGCTTCTTCTGATACAATAGCATCATGCGCACAGATATTGTTGAAACATCTATTTCAGGCGGTCGTAGAGCATCGAGTGACGCGATGAAAGTGTATCATCCAACGTTGGCGGCTGGACGATGGAAGACGCTCACGTTTTGTGAGCGTATGGGGAATGTCGGAAGCGAAATCTCGCGGGCGGCACGCGCATCGACGGGAGAGCGTCGTCTGCATGCATTCGAACGCGCGCTGGAATTGCTGGACCTCACCATTGCGCTTGAACGAGGGTGCCGACAGCGCGAACTCTTACGTGTGCGTGAGTGTCTTGTGAATCTTTTTTTTGACACAGACGCGTACGGCAGTACGTGGGAGAGCCTCATGCGATACTTTGATGTCTTTGCTCTAACGGCCAGACGACATCTATAGACCCGCCTCCACTTTAGCCTGTCGGGGTGGGGGTGGCTCCTTGTAGCAATTTAGGACTTACGCGTTTGGCGCAGTTCTAGGAGAAACCGAGGATTTGGACGAGGCATAGCAGAGCTATGGTGAGTTCAAACCGGAGGTTTCGACAACGAAATGTGCCAAACGCGTAAGTCCTACTATTGTCATCCTAGCGCTCAACCGCTATAATCGCGCCATTCTCTATTTAGGATTTATTTTGCTTGATCCCTCTCCCCATGTCCTTCAAAGACATTCGAAAACAGCAATTCAACCGCCATCAGCGCGTCAATAGTTCCGCTCCCTCCAAGTGGCCGGGGCGAGTTTTGGGAGTTGCGTTGGTGCTATTGGCGCTTTTTGCAGGGGGTTATGATTTTCCCGGTGCGTGGAATGCGAGTATCGGTCGCATCCCCGGTCTTTCATTCCATGCTCGCGGCTACACGCTCGGTCTTGACCTTTTGGGTGGGGCGCATTTGGTGTACGAAGCCGATCTTTCACAGATTGCCGCAGATGAGCGCCGTACAGCGCTCGAAGGCGTGCGCGATGTCATTGAGCGGCGCGTAAACGCGTTTGGTGTTTCCGAGCCGGTCGTCCAAACCACAAAAGCGGCAGGCGATCATTACCGCATCATCGTAGAGTTGGCGGGCGTGCACGATGTGAGCGACGCCATTCGTCAAATCGGTGAAACGCCCATTTTGGAGTTTAAAAAGCCGGCTTTGGCCGCCGTGACAAACGACGATCGCGTCCCCGAGGAAATCAACGCGGAGAAAAAGGCGCTTGCTGAAGATCTGCTCTCGCGTGCAAAACGGCAGGGAGCGCCGTTTGACGAGCTCGTTGCCGAGTTTTCCGAGGGGCCACAGCGTAGCCAAAACGGCGTAAGCGCGTGGGTGGACGAGAGCGACGAGCGCGCGAAGGTTCTTCCCGGTCGCGGAAAGAAGATTGGCGCCGTGTATCCGAACGTGCTCGAAAAGGATAACAGTTTTTCGGTTGTAAAATTCTCCGACGAACGCGAAGTCAACGAATGGCAGTTGAGCGATTTGACTCTGTGTTATGCGGGTGCCGTGGGATGTGATGACGTCGCGCGCACCGCGGACGAGGCGCGCGTGGAGGCCGAGCGGTTGACGGCCGAGGCGACGAAAGAAACCTTTGCGGCGCTTTCGGATGCGTACACGGAGGACGCGGCGCAAAAAGGCACCGGTGGCGATCGTGGCTGGAATCGTATGACGCATTTGGATGCCAATCTCGCGTTGGCGCTTGCGACGCACGAAGTCGGCGAAATTTTTTCCGTTAAAACGTCGTACGGTTATCGTGTCGTGTACAAGCGCGCCGAGCGTCCGTACATGCAGTATAGATTTCAGGAAATTGAGCTGATGAAGGCTGGCGCGATTGTTGCCGCATCGGATGGTTTTGAAAGCACGGGACTTGGCGGTGCGCAACTCAAGCGCGCGGGCGTGGAGTTTGATCCAAATACGGGGACACCGTATGTGACGCTCCAATTTGACAAAGAGGGCGCCGACTTGTTTGCGCAAATTACGGAGGCGCACGTTGGGCAACAGATTGCCATTTACTTGGACGGACAGATTATCTCCGCGCCGGTGGTGCAGACGGCTATTTTTGGCGGCGAGGCGATTATCACGGGGCAGTCGGACGTGGAAGAGGCGCGCCTGTTGGCCCAGCGCCTCAACGCCGGCGCACTGCCGGTGCCGATTGGATTGGTATCACAGCAGACTGTCGGGCCAACGCTTGGCGCCGTGTCCCTCGACAAAAGTATGCAAGCGGCGTTCGTCGGTATCATCGCCGTGGCGCTGTTCATGATCGCCTACTACCGGTTGCCCGGCGTCCTCTCGGTGATAGCGCTTGGATGTTATGCCGTCTTCGTACTCGCCATTTTTAAGTTTTTGCCCGTGACGATTACGCTTTCGGGACTAGCAGGATTTATTCTCTCCGTCGGTATGGCGGTGGACGCCAACGTACTCATTTTTGAGCGTCTCAAAGAAGAATTGCGAGGAGGGCGCGCGCTTGATCGCGCGATTGACGAAGGGTTTAAACGCGCGTGGTCGTCAATTCGCGATGGAAACTTGACCACACTCATTGCCTGCGCCATTTTGTATTGGTTGAGCTCGAGCTTCATTCAAGGTTTTGCGTTGACGCTCGCCGTGGGTGTTTTGATGAGCATGTTCTCGGCGATTACCGTGACGCGCATGATGCTCAAGGGAGTAGCGAAATGGAAATGGCTACAAAAAGGTTGGCTCTATTGTGTCAAAGATTTGCGCGCGTGATATGTCAATTATCAAATTCAAAGCGGTGTGGTTTTCCATAAGTGGCGTGCTCGTTGTGGCGAGTATTGTTCTGCTTGTCATGTTTGGATTGCGTCTTGGCATTGATTTCACGGGCGGCAGTCTTTTGGAAGTGAAGTATGATACCTACACTCCAGAGGTTGCCGATGTGCGCTCCGCACTTGCCGAATCTGGCTTTGGAGAGGGCGTTGTACAGCCGGTTGATGAGCACGGACTTTTGGTGCGCCAACCGACGCTTACCGAGGATGAACATCAGGCGCTCCTTTCGGTTTTGGAGGCGTTCGGAACATTGGAAGAAGAAAGATTTGATTCTATCGGACCGGTTGTTGGCCAAGAACTCAGGCGCAAATCCGTGTGGGCGCTCGTATCCATTTTTGCGGCCATTGTGGCATACGTGGCGTTTGCGTTTCGCAAATCTAGCCACATGGTGAAGAGTTGGAAGTACGGCATTATTACTGTTGTTGCGGCCCTACACGACATTGTGATTCCGCTTGGCGTATTCGCACTTTTGGGACAGGTATGGCATGTGGATGTCGGTACGGCATTTGTGGCGGCTCTACTCACTATTCTTGGATACTCGGTTAACGATACGATTGTGATCTTTGATCGCGTGCGTGAAAATCTTATCCGCGAGGGCGGAAATTTGGCCGATGTCGTTGACCGTTCCGTGAATCAAACCTTTGCGCGTTCCATCAACACGACTCTTACGACGCTGTTGGCGTTGTGTGCAATTTTGATTTTTGGCGGCGAAACGACGCGCCTGTTTGTTCTCGCGCTGATCATTGGTATAGGCGTTGGAGCGTACTCATCTATTTTTATTGCCTCCCCGCTTCTTGTGGTGTGGGAATCGCGTAAGCGTTAGGGGTTTGTAGTAAGCAGTGATCTATAGACATCACCCTACTCACTACT
>CAYHRP010000003.1:13829-18505 GCA_964359145.1 uncultured Gammaproteobacteria bacterium
CTACTCACTACTCACTACTTACGACCATGCAACCCTATGCACTCACGTTTCTGTAACGCGTGCTATAATTTCCTCGATGCTTTTTTTCACACTCGCGCTTGTCATCAATCTCGACGAGTTAGATCGGTTTGTGGCAGAACCGTTCAGTTATTTGCTTATCAAGGTTTTACTTTTTGGCAGTCCAATTATCGGTGTGCTGATTTGGGGAGCGCTTCAACTGTATCTTGACGGGCGACAGGGTAAATTTGCCGGCAATCAAAAGTACATCACGCTCGCGATTGACGTTCCGCGCAACTCCGAGCAAACCATCAAGGCCGTTGAAAACATTTTTGCCATCGTGAAGGGCACAAAGTCCATCATTACGTTCAAAGAAAAGTGGGTGTATGGAAAATATTTGCTCTCCACGAGTTTTGAGATTGTCAGCATTAACGGATACATTCAGTTTTATCTTCGGTGCAGTTCGTCGTTCCGCGATCTCTTTGAGGCGGCCATTTATTCGCAATATCCGGACGCGGAAATTTCAGAGGTTGAGGATTATTTGAAGAATCTTCCGGATGCTTTTCCCAACGATACGCACGAGTTGTTTGGCGGTGAGCTGAAGTTTGCCAACAAACCGTATTTTCCCATTCGCACATGGGAGGATTTTGAACACACAGTTTCCAAGGAGCAAGTGTTCAAAGATCCGCTCATCAGTCTGTTTGAGTTTTTGGGAAAGCTCAAGCAGGGGGAACAATTTTATGTTCACATGATCATCAACCCCGGGGATGCACAATCAGTGATAGATGCGGGAACGGAGTATTTGCTCAAAACGTACGAAAAGGAAGTGCCAAAGAAGAAAGGAAAATTGCAATCGCTCGCCGAACCCATTGCGTGGTTTCCGAAGGAGGTTGCGTCGCAGTTAGCATCAATTTTGCCATCGAGCGGTGGTGAGGAAAAAAAGCCGTCATTCTCGTTCTTTCGGGCGACCGATCGCGAAAAATCCCAACTGGAAGGCGTGGCACAGAAGATTGCCAAGCAAGGGTACATGACAAAAATTCGTTGGGCATATTGTGCGCGGCACGAAGTGTATAATAAAGGCGGACGCAACACGCTGTGGAAGGCGTGGATTAACTTGTTCACGCATTTTGATCGCAATCAGTTCAAGTACGATCAAAATACCATGCCTCGCGACGACTACTTTTGGTTGCGGTGGGAGTATCGAAAGAACCAGAATACGCTGATGCGCGCACTGAAAGGCCGCAGTTTCAGCACCGGAAGCTCACCGATGTATCTCAACCTCGAAGAGCTGACAACTCTGTGGCATTTTCCATCTATTGATGTGCAGGCGCCGTCCATTCGGAAGACGCAGTACAAGCTCGGCGAAGCACCGACGACATTGCCCGAGGCGGAGTTTGGCGAGTCGGATGAGTTGGCGAGCGAGCCGCTCATCGAGGTGGACGAGCAAGGTCGGCCTTTGGTGTATGGCGCACCGAAGGAGAAGGAGCCAAAGGCAGAAACAGCGCCTCCGCCAAAGCCGAAGAAGATTGAGCCTATGTTGGCGGTTTCAGATGGCGATTTTCTTGACGACATTTTGCCAACAGGGCCGATGATTGAACTGGACACCGTGTCCGATGTGGCATTAACGGACGCGGAGGAAGAGGAAGAAGAGCCGCCAACGCCACAGAACTTACCGATATAAGGCCCCTATAAACAATGTGAACCTGTTGAACACCTTGAACGCTTTGAACTCCTAACATGCCTCGCATTCACGATCACGAAAACGAAATTACGTACTTCGCGCGCACGAACCATCGTGGGCACGCGCGCAAGTTTGGCATTAAGACAGACGATCGCCGTCGCCACATGTATATCATCGGAAAGACGGGCATGGGAAAGACGACGCTCATTGAGAACATGGTCTTGCAGGATATTTACAACGGACACGGTGTCGCGTACATCGATCCGCACGGCGACACGGTGGAAAAAATTCTGAACTACATTCCGTCTTGGCGCATCAACGACATCGTGTACATGAATCCTGCGGATTTGGATTATCCCATTGGTTTTAATGTGCTCGAGGCGGTTTCGCAAACGCAGAAACACCTCCTTTCAGCCGGTCTCATGAGCGTGTTCAAAAAGATTTGGGAAGGATTGTGGTCGGCGCGTATGGAGTACATCTTGTCCAACACGATTTTGGCGCTGATGGACACGCCGGGCACAACGCTCTTGGCGGTCAACCGTATGTATTCGGATGCGGATTTTCGTAAAATGGTCGTGACCAACATCAAAGATCCCATCGTAAAGCAGTTTTGGGTGATGGAGTACGCGGCGTACAGTGAGAAGTTTGCCACAGAAGCGGTCGCCGCCATTCAAAACAAGATTGGTCAGTTCATCACCTCGGGACTCATTCGCAACATCATTGGGCAAGTGACGTCCACCATAGACATTCGCCAGCTTATGGATTCGCAGAAGATATTTCTCGTCAACCTTTCCAAGGGTCGCATCGGCGAAGACAATATGCGCTTGCTTGGCGGCATGATTATAGCCAAGATTCAATTGGCGGCGATGGATCGTGTGGACATGCCGGAACACATGCGCAAGGATTATTATCTGTATGTAGACGAGTTTCAGAATTTTGCGACCGAGTCGTTTGCCGCTATTTTATCCGAGGCGCGTAAATTCCGTCTGAATCTGATTGTTGCGCACCAATACATCGCCCAACTTACGGAGGAAGTACGCGATGCCGTTTTGGGAAACGTCGGATCACTCGTGCTCTTTCGCGTAGGCGCGCCCGACGGACTAACGCTCGAACCGGAAATGGCGCCGCGGTTTTTGGTTGAAGACATCATCAATCTGCCAAAATTCCAAATTTATTTAAAGTTAATGATTGACGGTGTGGCAAGCGCGCCGTTTTCTGCGGCGACGCTTCCGCCGATTGCGCGCGTCACCGAGAGCGAACCGAAAGTGATTCGCGTGAGCCGCGAACGATACGCGCGCAATCGAGACGAGATTGAGGAACGCATTGCCGATTGGACGGGCATTGCGCAAGACGCAAACATTGACGAGTTGATGGAACAGGCGAAAGCGCGCGGGACGGGCAATCCACCGAAGAAAAAGTTTGATTACAAATGTTCGTGGTGCGCTAAAGACATGAAAATTCCGGTGAAGCTCGATCGCACGCGACCGATTTACTGTGAGGATTGTCGAGATATCATAGGCGATCTAAAACGTGAGAAGAAGTATGATCCGCGGAAAGATTTGATTTACGACGAGGAGTTGAATGTCGTCGGCTCTGTGGCGGAATTGGGGAGCGATGGATCATGGGCGGCGAAGGAGGCACGGGATGAGGCGCGGCGAGAGGAGAAAAGCGAAAAAATCATCGAGCATCCAGAGCAGGATCTGCCGGCGGAGAAGATAGAAAAGAGAAGCGAGAAGCCAGTCATAGATAGCGGAGAAAAGAGAAGCGAGCAGCAGGCAGAAAATCAACCGGCAGAGAATCGAGAAATGCAACGTGAGAAGTCGGACGAGAAAAAGCCGAAGGAGCAGAGAGAAGCGAGAGGTGAGAAGCGAGAAGAGAAAAAGATTTCCTTGTCTGTGTTGCGGGAGCCAAAGCTCAATCCGGCAACGTCGCGTGACGAAAGTCGTCCGAAGCGAAAGCGAAAGCGTAGCGGCAAGGGACGTAGCACGTCATCTCATCAGCAACTAACAGATAAGCATGACACAATCAGTGCTCAAAGGACACGCGATCATCGTAGTGCGCCGGTGGGAGTTGTTGCGGATATTAGTTCAACGGTCGGGAAGCCGCTCAAACCCGGGCAACCGGTAACCTTTGATGAAACGTCATGACGATTGTTGCCGCAATTGTTCTTGGAGCCGTGCAGGGCTTGTCTGAATTCCTGCCCATTTCGAGTTCCGGGCATTTGTTGCTTGTGCCGTTTTTGCTTGGCTGGGAAACGCAGGATGTTGCGTTTGATGTGATGGTGCACGCCGCGACGCTCGTGGCGGTTATCGCGGTGTTTTGGCGCGACGTTTTGGCGGTTGTTCGGGCGCAATGGGGAGGACCGTCTTTTGAACGTCGTCTTGGATGGATGCTCGTGGTTGGGACGATCCCCGTGGTTGTTGTGGCACTACTTTTTAGGGATATAATCGATGTTGTGCGCGCGTATCCTGCCGCTATTGCCGCGAGTCTCATCGTTTGGGGAATTGTGCTTGCAATGGCGGATACGATTGTACAAAAGCGCGTACATAAACTCACAGATGTATCGTGGAAAGCGTCGGTTGTTATTGGTTTTGCACAAGCACTCTCACTGATTCCGGGGACATCGCGCAGCGGTATTACTATGACGGCCGCGCTCTTGGCAGGTTACAGCCGTACACTTGCGGCGCGCTTTTCCTTTCTCTTGAGCATTCCGGCGGTTGCCGGAGCTACAATCTACGTGGTTGCCGATGCTCTTGCGCAAGACGTCGCGCTCTTGCGCCTCGATATGATTGTTGGCTTTTTAGCATCTCTTGTTGCGGGATTTCTCGCTATAAAACTCATGCTCCGCGTCATTGAACGCTGGACGTTTCTCCCATTCGCTCTCTACCGTATCGCTCTTGGCGTTTTGATTCTTGTGTTAGTGTTGTAGATGTTTCGTTGAGTAAGATTGCTTCGTCATTGACCGATGGCTCTGGGTTCTTCGGTACGTCCGCAAGAA
>CAYHRP010000004.1:0-18096 GCA_964359145.1 uncultured Gammaproteobacteria bacterium
GCACACGAGTATTCATCACTCTGCTGTTTGTTTTGGTCATGGGAGGCTGTGTGGCTGGCGACCTTTGGGCGCCGCGCACGAATCCCGATGACGATGATGACGGCGTGACGTCGGACGACGACGACGCGACCGAGGAAGAGGAGCCGACGCCCGATCCCGCGTACGAGGACGGCGACGGCGACGGCCAGAGTCAGGCGCAGGGCGACTGCGACGACTTCAACCCCTACCGCTACTACGGAGCGGACGAGGTGTGTGACGGCATCGACAACGACTGCAACGGCGTTGTTGGCGCATCGGAGGTCGATGGCGACCACGATGGCGTCATGGTCTGCTACGGCGACTGCGACGATGCCGACGCGAGCGTCCATCCGTACGCGGACGAAGTCTGCGACGGCGTGGACAGCAACTGTTCCGGCGCTCTTGCGCTGTTGGAAACGGACAGCGATGGCGACGGCCAGGCGCCGTGCGAGGGCGATTGCCTCGAGGGCAACGCCACCGTGTACGACGGCGCGCCCGAGTTGTGCGACGATCTCGACAACAACTGCGACGGGGGCCTTCCCGCCGCAGAGCTTGACGGCGACGGCGACGGGTTCCGTCCGTGCGCTGCCAGTCCGGATTGCGACGATGACAACAACACCGTCCATCCGGGAGGCGTTGAGCTGTGCAACGGCCTTGACGACGACTGCAATGGCGACGTCGACGAGGGCACGTCGTACTGCTTCGACAGCGACAGCGACGGCGTGTACACGCCGGATGACTGCAACGACGCGAGCGCGTTCATCTTCCCGGGCGCCCCCGAGGTGTCCTACGACGGCGTGGATCAGGACTGCAATGGGGCAGACTTGGTTGATGTCGACGGGGACGGATTCGCGGGCGGCTTTGGCGCTCCGGACTGCGCGGACAACGATCCGTTGCGGTTCCCGGGCGCGCTCGAAGTGTGCGACGGCCTCGACGATAACTGCGACGGCGTGCTCCTTGTCGCCGAGCAGGACATCGACGGGGATGGGCTCGTGCAGTGCGCGGGCGGCGACAACTGCCCGCTGATGCCCAATCTAAGTCAGGATGACTTGGACGGCGACGGGCAGGGCGACGCGTGCGACGCGGACGCCGACGGCGACATGGTGATGGCGCCGTTCGACTGTAACGACGCCAGCTCGACGGTGGCTCCCGGCCTCCCCGAGCTGTGCGACAACAGCGACAACGACTGCGATGGCGGCGTTGACGAGAATCTCGTTGCGTGCGTGGACGGAGACGGCGATGGCGCGTTCGCGGATGCGGACTGCGACGACGCAAATCCTCTGCGCTTCCCGGGCGCTCTCGAAGTGCCCTACGACGGCATCGATCAGGACTGCAACGGCAGTGATCTGGTCGACGTCGATGGCGACGGTTTTGCCGGCGGGGTTGGTCCCGACTGCAACGACACGGACGCCACCATCGCGCCGCTTTCGCCAGAGCTGTGCGATACCATCGATCAGGATTGCGACGGCTCCCTCGCGGAGGCGTTTGCAAACCTCGACGGCGATGGACTCCCCGACTGTGCCGACCCCGACAAGGACGGAGACGGCGAGAACAGCAACGGGGACGGCGGCTTCGACTGCGACGACATGGACGCGGCGCGCTTCCCGGGCAACCCGGAAGTTTGCGACGGTCTTGACAACGATTGCAGTGGTTCGCTGCCCCTTATGGAGGTCGATTACGACGGCGACGGCGCGCTCGCGTGCCTCGACGATTGTGACGATCTTGACGCCGACAACTTCGGCGGCAATCTCGAGGTCTGTGGCGACAGCCTCGACAACAACTGCAACGGGCTCGTTGACGAGTTCGTTGCTTGTCAGGACGCCGATGGCGACGGTTTCCTGGCGCAGGTCGACTGTAACGACAGCGACGCGGCGATCAATCCGAGCGCCTCCGAGGTGCCAATGAATGGCGTCGATGAGGATTGCACGGACGCCGATTTTGTGGACGCGGACGGCGACGGTTCGGATCTCAACGATCCGACGGAGCCGGACTGCGACGATGCCGACCCGACGGTCGCCCCGGGCGCACCCGAGCTGTGCGACGGGCTCGATAACGACTGCAACTTCGTTCTGCCCCCCTCCGAGGAGGATGGCGACGAGGACGGTCTGTCGAGCTGTGAAGGCGACTGTGACGACAACAACGATCTCCTCAACGCGGACGACGCGGATGGGGACGGGGTGTCGTCGTGCGAGGGCGATTGCAACGACCTCGAGGACGGGGAGTCCCCGGACAACGAGGAGAGTTGCGACGGGCTCGACAACGACTGCGACGGCAGCGTTGACGAGGGGACGCTCTCGGATTGGTGGTACGACGGCGACGGAGATGGCGACGGACCGATGTCGCCGCTCCCGCATCTGGTGGCGTGCGCGCCGCCTTCCGGGTTCGTCGAGTCGAACACCGACTGCGACGATCTGAACGCCGACGTGTACGCCGGCGCGCCCGAGCTGTGCGACGGAGAGGACAACGACTGCGACGGCAGCGTTCCGACCGCGGAGGCGGACGTCGACCTCGATGGGCAGGCGGAGTGCGAAGGCGACTGCGATGACGCGGACGCCGCTTTCAACACCGGCGCACCCGAGCTGTGCGACGGTGAGGACAACGACTGCAACGGCAGCGTTCCCGCCAGTGAAGCAGATGCCAACGCTGACGGTTGGCCCGACTGCGGCGCTTTCGATAGCGACGCGGACGGGTACACGGCGGACGTGGACTGCAACGATTCGGACGCGGCCATCAACCCGGGCGCCGTCGAAGTCTGCGACAACGTGGACAACAACTGCTCGGGCGTCGTGGACGATTGGTTGCAAGTCAAGTACTACTGGGACGCGGACGGTGATCAATTTGGTGATCCGTCCATCGGGTTCTACTACTGCCCGAACTCCCAGCCGCCGACGTTGGTGGAAGTCGCAGGTGACTGCGACGACGTCGACAGCGCGACCTATCCGGGCGCGCCCGAGCTGTGCGACGGCGCCGACAACGATTGTGCCCTCGGCCCGAGCATGAACGAGCTCGACACTGACCTCGACGGCATCATGCCGTGCGAAGGCGACAACTGCCCGAGCGACGCCAATCCAAGTCAGGAAGACTTGGACGGCGATGGGCAGGGCGACGTGTGCGACGCGGACGCGGACGGCGACTTCATGCTGCCCCCGTTCGACTGCGACGACATGGACGCCTCGGTCAACCCGATGGCTCTCGAAGTCTGCGACGGCGTGACCGACGAAGACTGCGACGAGCTGGTGGACGAGGATTGTCCGGTTGGCGCGGAGCCGACGCTGTGCTGGGAAGACATGGACGCGTCCATGGTCTACACCAGTCTCACGCTCTACGTTCTGTGGAACGTGGGCGCTCCCGATGAGCACTCGTCCTTCCCGGGCGGTGACTTTGACGGCGCGTTCACGGACGCAGGCGCAAGCGTGTGCGGCGAGCTCGTCGACATGACGGCGCCCGGCGTGTACACCCTTACGGTGAACGCCGAGCTTGTTGACGGAGCAGGCACCGACTTTGCCTGCACGGGCGGGTCCAACCCGCTCAACTGGAGTCTGGGCGGATCCGATCCGCTCCTGTCGGCAGACGGGACGCCGCTGTCGATTGACGACTCCAACATGGTGCCCAACGCCATGGGCACCGGCTGCGATCTCGAGTTCGAGATCGTAATCTCTCCCTGATTGAGACCCCCTCCCGAGGTGGCGCATCTGCGTCGCTTCGCGGAGGGGGAATTTTTTTCCTGCTATACTTATCTTATGCCTTATGTCCTTCCTTCCGCATAAACCTCTTGCATCCAACGAGCATCGCTGGATCTTGGTTGGCATTGCCGCGATAGGTTTTGTATTGCTGATTGTGTCGATTTTTACGTCGCCATGGCTTCTTGTTGCCGGTGCGCTTGCCTTGCTCGCCGTGTACCTGACATGGAAAGAGCCGATGTGGACGGTGCTCTTTTTGCTCGCGTGGTGGCCGCTCGAGCCGTTCATCCTCAAGT
Organism: uncultured Gammaproteobacteria bacterium; assembly: GCA_964359145.1. GTDB lineage: Bacteria > Patescibacteriota > Patescibacteriia > UBA9934 > UBA11717 > 2-02-FULL-53-10. The sequence continues at coordinate 3,995 of CAYHRP010000004.1, forward strand.
TCATCCACGACGACGTGTATGTATTCGCGCGTTACGCGTCCGAGCTTCTCATTTACGTGCTGGTTGCCGTCGTCATTATCGGACTCATCACAAAGCGGTTTGAGCGGCGTTTTTCGCCGATGGATGTACCGTTTGTTTTGTTTCTGCTTATGATTGGGGCATCGGTGGTGCTCAATGCGATTCCGGTTGTGGATGCCGCGCTCGGACTGCGGCAAATCGTGCGATTCATGTTGCTGTTTTTCGTTGTCCTCTATCGGTATCCGCGACGCTTCGCTATCAAGTACGCCATGATCGTGCTCTGTGTGACGCTTTTTCTGCAATCACTCCTTGGCATTACGCAAGCGCTATCTGGAGGAGGATTGGACGCGTTTTTGTTGCCGTCCGAGCGTCGGACGTTTGGCGACATTCAACTCACCGAAGGCACGGTGCAATTCTGGGATCCCGGACAGCGCGTGTTTGGCACCTTTGGGCGATACGATCGCCTGGGCGCCTTTTTGGCATTCGTTTTGCTCCTTGTAGTGGCGTTCGTGTACGAATCGGATAAACAACCGGAGTGGAAATGGCTTGGATGGCTTGCCGTGCTCGGACTTCCGGCGCTCCTACTCACATACTCGCGTTCGGCATGGTTTGGGCTGATTTTGGGCAGTCTTGTTATCGGATGGGTGCGAAAAGACAAACGTGTGCTCTATGGTGCCGTGGTGGCGGGCGTAGTGCTCGCGAGCATCCTTGGATTTAGTGGCATTCAAAAGACGCTCTCGGACGTGCCGCGACAGACGGTTGTTGAGCGTTTTTTTGAAGCGTTTTCCTATCAGCGTTTTCGCGGCGAGTATTACGGACTCGGGCGCGTGTTTTGGATTTTGCACACGCCGCAGACTGTTGTGTTGCACGGCGCGGTGCCATTTCTGTTTGGCTGGGGGCCGGCGCAATACGGTGGCGGAGCGGTGGCGGCGTTGCATAACACGCGCGTGTACGACGCGGTTGGGTTGCCGTTTGGCGTGTACGGCACGGAAGGGTACATCGACAATAATTGGATGAGTCTATGGGGGGAAACGGGGACGCTTGGGATGGTGCTCTATGCGTGGCTCTACATCGCGCTGATGGTTGTGGGCGTGCGTGTGGCACGACATGGGCGCTCGGCGTTGACGCGCGCGGTTAGCGCTGGCTATGTGGGTGTATCGGTGGCTGTTGGTGTGAACGCGTTTTTAGCGACGTTCTTGGAGATTCGCACGTTGGCGCCCTATCTGTGGGTGTGGGCGGCGTTTATGGTAACGCTCGGCAGTCGCGAGAAGATTTTGGTGACGCGCGTCCGCCGCTAGCATGATTATACGTCATTGCGGCACCCCTCCCGTCATTGCGAGCGTAGCGAAGCAATCTTATGCCTGCGGTGAGATTGCTTCGTCGTAGAACTCCTCGCAATGACATCTATAGTGATTTGCAATGACAAACAAATATGAAAATCCTTCTTCTCAACAAATACTGGTATCGGCGCGGAGGCGCGGACCACTACGCGATTTGGCTCGCCGACGAGTTGGTGCGCCGTGGGCACGAGGTGCGTGTGTTTTCTGTTCTGCACCCGCAGAATATTGCCGATCATCATCCGGTGTGCATTTCTGGTGTGGAGACGGAGCGTCTGCGCTTGCTCGATGCGCCGCGCACTGTCGGACGTATGTTTTGGTCGTTTGAAGCACAGGAAAAATTGCGTGCGCTGTTGCAGGTATGGCATCCGGATGTGGCGCATGTGCACAACATTTATACGCAGATGTCGCCGTCAGTCTTACCGGTACTCAAAAAGGCGGGCGTGCCGATTGTGGCGCATGTGCACGACTATGCTCTGCTTTCGGCAAACTATTCGCTGTTTGACCGCCATGATATTGATCGCGTTGGCTCGTTTTGGAGCGTAGTGGCGCGTCGTGGTGTTAAAGATTCATATGTGGCAAGCGCGATTGCGGCCGTAGCATTTGCATTTCATCGGGCGATTGGCGTGTACGAAAAGAACATAGACAGGCTTATTTTTCCGTCGCGCTTTGTGCAGGATTTATTCAAGCACAAAGGATGGCATGGTGCGCGCGGCGTCGTGATTCCGTACGTCGTGGATTTGAAAGGCGAAGACAAAAAGCCGCACGAAGATAATGGCACGATGGTTTTCGCGGGGCGTCTACACAAAACAAAGGGTGTAGAAATACTCATTGAAGCCGCACGGAGAACGGGCATTCCTGTGGAGATTATTGGTGATGGGCCGGAGAGAAAGGCGCTTCAGCGGCAAGCCGGCGCGATGACGAACGTGCAATTTTTGGGGGCGCTTGACAATGCCGCGACGCTTCAGCACATGCGACAGGCGCGCGCGGTGGTGGTGCCGTCTGTGTGGTGGGAGCCTTTTGGCATGGTGGCGCTGGAGCCGCAGGGGCTTGGAACGCCGGTCATTGCAAGCAACACGGGAGGTTTGGCGAACGTCATTGTTCACGGGCAAACGGGGTTTTTGGTGCCGCCAAATGATGTAGACGCGCTTGCCGCGGCCATGCGTCGTGTGTACGATGATCCGCAGGAAGCCGCGCGGATGGGCATGCTTGGCCGGCGCCGCTTTGAAACGCAATACTCGATTGAGGAGCACATGCGTCGTTTGTTTAGCGTATACGCACAGGTGGTGAATAACTGATTTTCAACGCACGTTCATATTGTGATATCTATAACCTATGCGTGAGCGATACCACAGGGAGTCTCCACCCTTGATGGCCGCAAAAAAGGGAGCGCGGCCTGTTCAAGATGAGCGAGCCATCGTTGGTGAACAATTAGCGGAAGAGTATGAGGCGCATCCGCGGCTTTCTGCTTCGGCAATTTATAAGCGCACCGCTCTCGTACGCGCAGATGCGGAAGAACGTTGGCGCGCGTTTGTTGATGACCACGATAGAGACTCAAGTCTGGTCCTGTACACCATGCCCATACCGGAGCGGATAGAGCATTTCTTTACTCGCGCTGTTTCAGCGGATCAGCTTGTGGAGTCGCTGTTTGATGAAGACACATCAATACTGTTGAAAAATTATGTCGCGGCTATCCGGGCTCTGCTGAAAGCGCACGCGCCTCTCTTTAATGAAGATCAGTATTCTATGTACGGCAGGGCGTTCATTGCCGATTTGCAGAGGAGTCAAGGCGCGGAAGACGTTCAAGAGGTGTGTCGTTCATTTATGGAGTCGGAGGGGTTGTATGGTTTTGGAAAAATGATCGTCAGTATTGCGAATAGCATCTTGCGATCGCGCGTAGAGATTGATGAGACAGCGCGCCAAGAGAGCGTGGTGCTCTTTGATGGTGCGCGAGCGTTGAAAGGGAAAGAGCGCACAAGAGCATTGGAAATGCTTTTTGGATCTGATGTGATCAGTCGAAGTATTCTTCAAGACGCTTTTTTTCAAGACGAGCGGTCGGACGAGGCGCTGCAGTCGCTCAAACAATCCGGTGCATTTTTAAAACTGGTGGAACAGGTAGATCCGGATTTCGTATTGCAGTATCCGAATTTGTTTGATGTGACGGCAGAATCGTACACGCGCATAGAAACGATGCACAACCAGTCACTCTTTGATATTGCGCAAGCGATGAATAGGCAAAGCGGACGAGAGGGTGGTTTGGCGCAGTGGCGTTCATGGATCGATTCCTTGTCCGACGTCGCGTTTGACGAGCACATTCTCACGCACAGTGAGTCGCTCTTTTCTTGGATGAACAGACAACATCCGGAACGGGTATTTTTTCAGGACGCCTACGGTATCATCGTCGATCGCGTCGCGACGATGATAGAGCGAAAGAAAGAACAGGAGTCGCGGGACGATCCGTCGCAACAATTTGCTTACTTCTCCTACCATTGGGTTCATGAACGGTTCCCGCATCTTTCCATTGACGCATTTGTGAATACCCTGCCTGTGCTTATAGAGCGTGGAATGTTCTCTGTGGGAACTTTACCGGTTAATGAGTACACGCAGGGTCTTGTCACCAATGCGATAAAGGGTGAAGCGGCTATGCTTTTTTTTCGTCGAAGTTTTGAAGGAGGCGCGCCTGCAAAAGACGCATTGAAGCGCATATTAGCGTCTGACTTCAATCTCATTATGGGCAGTGTGGATGGTCGCGAACGCCTTGAGATGATGGAGCAACTGCTTGAGCCGATTTCAGAGGGTGAATCTCTGAAAGACATCACATACATCGTCCTTGATGCCGCTCGTGCACATACGTTTGAGCAGGAGGGAGGCGCCGCGCTCTTGGAGCGCTACATGGAATTGTTCATACCAGACCATGTTTGGTACTTTTTCCACATGGATGGATTTTTTGCCCTGACGACCACGGAGCAAGCACGCCGTATTGTTGAAATGAAGGTGAAAGAAAGTCCATTTCTATTAGCTCACTTGTGGGAAAAGACGCATTGGCAAAATCCGGAAGATGGGATTGCCGTTCTGCAATCTCTCAAAGAGAGGGGCATTGAACCTTTTGCATGGGCGGGCGATGTGGAGCTGTTTGATAAACTTCTACGGTACGACTGGTGGCCGGGACCGGTCGAGATATTACGCGTATCCCCTGGGGATCGCAGGCCCAGAACTGACGACGAGTTGGCTAAAGAGAAGGAACAGGACATTGTTCTGTTGAAGGAAATGGAACAGTGGCTTGCCGACAAACCCCCCGTAGAACGCATCGTTGTTCTTTCGCGTAGGCAAGAGGCTGACATGCACAAGGTCGTGCACCTTACGGATGAGGATGATAAGAAGACGGAGCTGTATCGGTACTTACAACGAGAGAATAAGAGCACGCAAGCAATCGTGCACGCGGTTGAATCGGTCATTGGTCCGGAACCAAACGCGCAACAGGAAGCGGACATTCGCGCTTTAACGCATCTTCTCGTTGATAACGTGCGTCATTCTTTGGAAAGTCGGGAAGCTGTGGCGACATTGCTTACACGCGCGCACTTTGATAACGATGAAAGTGATGTTCTTCCCCGCATGTTGCGGTCGTGGCTCACGCAAGAATTTGGTCTTTCGCAGGAGACGCTCACCGCATGGCTTGAAGTGGGACAGGCACAGGAAGCTCGTATGAATTTTGGTTCTCACATTGCCGCGCTGAACGAAATCGAGTTGGCAATACCAGGAGGTGCCGCTCTTTTGGAAAAGGAATTTGGCATCCGAGCCTTTGGGCGCTATCCGATCGATACGCTCATTGCGCAAGTCAACGAACGTTCGAACACAGAGAAGCCATACGGAGTAATAGTGGCGGCGCGCGGCGACCATAACGGGGCTCTTTTTAACCAGAACGCCGTCGCGCGGTTTGCGGAATTGGATCACCATCTGACACGCATTGTGGAGGTGGAGTCATTACGCGATGTTGCGCGGCGGTTTTTGCAGATGGAGAGGCGTGGCTATCCGAAAGCTTCGTTCATACTGATAGAAGCGCATGGAACGCCGGATGCCGTTCAGTTTGGTATTGCATCGAGATACGATGCACAAGGCATGGGAGAAGAAGGGCGGCAATTTGGGACGCGCCATCTTAAAGGGCGCGGCGTGATACGGTTCGGCGAGCGATTTATCGTGTCAAACGCACCGGTGGTTTGGAACAGCTGTTCCACTGGTGCGGAAGGGGGTATTTCGGAGAACGTGTCGGATGTATGGGATTTGGAAATGATTGCGCCATCGGCGCCGTGCTCCATTGATAACATAGAGCTCGATGAAACGCCACAGGCCGTTCGTGTGAGGCGCGTTTCTTATATAGGCGTGGATCAAGATGACGGTAAACCGCCCGAGGAGCGGCGATTTGTGAGAGGGCGTTTGCGCAGGGCTTGACATGCACATTATCATTTTGCTACGTTTGGCTCGTGACAACCGAAGCTTCAGCGCTTCAAACGGACGCTAATCAGCGTATTGTTGAGCTTGTGCCGGGTGTCGTGTTTGTGTGTCAGCCTGTTAGTGAATCAAAGGCGTACGTGCGCCTCAATTTGCATGTCAAGGTAGGCTCCTCAAGAGCGGGGAGAGGGCATGACGAGTGGCGGTTCGATATGGCCGCCACGCAGTACATCAGCGAGAAGTGGACGAATCTCGCTCTGTACGGTTTGTGCATGGACTGGTACATGTGGTACCTGTTTATGCGGCGTGGAGGATTGCGCGCGGCCGTGCGTGCGGCGCGCGAACTCAAAAACGCGCGCGATGCGTGCCGCGCGCGACGGTGTCTGATCGAGGAGCACGCCGATGAGGAGTATTTGTGCTCGAGATTGCCGCGTTAACCTTTTCACCCGCCCCGAGGCTTCCTCGACAAGGCGGGTGTTTGTTTTGGTGAGTTTATAAGCCCTATCGCACCACTCCCGTGTCCTCCGCGATGCGTGCGGTGATATTGTTGCCAACAAAACGCACGTCTTGTTCTGCCCACGCGTCAAATCCGCGCAGTTCTATGTTTGATAAGAGTGCAGGCACGGTGCCACGATACGCCTCGTTTGGCGTGAGCGCTATGGCCAAACTTGCGGCAATCGTTTGCCCGTTTTTCACGGTTGGCTCGAGCGTGCCGAGTGTCCATGTGACACGTCGCGTGGACGGCTCATACGATAGAGGCGCGCCGAACGTGACGCTTTGTTGCCCGGTCCACTCTACTCCCGCAGGGAGCGTGGCGCTCACCACGGCGTCCCGCAGTTCGTTCTGTGTTTGAGACACGTTCAAAAACAGCCAGTACATCGTCGTGTCGCCTACGCGCGGCGGCAATGGTCCACGGCCGAGCTGATCGCCGGCGGACGAAAAATAGCGCGCAAATGTGCCAAGCGTGGCATCGGTTGGTAGATTGATATGTGTCGCGTCGCCCAAAACGCGCACGTCATCGCCCGTTTCATCAAGTGTAAATTGCAGTTCCGGCCGGAATTGAGCAACGGGATTGACACCGCTTGAGAGCGCTGGAATGAGCACGGCCTTGCGCGATGAGGCAAACACGGGCGTGTCAATCTGCCACTGTGGCGCATTGGCGGCTCCGTCAATCGTAAGCAAAACGTCGCTTATTTGCACGTTGTTCTGATCACTCCACGATACAGTGACGGGAAAATGTCTTTGTGCGGTTATCTCTCTGGTTGTAAGCGAAATCGAAAGCGGTGATTGTATGGTCTCCACCGCTTCAAACAACGTATCTTGTGCAAAGCGCTCGCCGCCAAAAACAAACGACGGCTCAAAGCGAAACTCGGCGCTCGCGCCTGTTGCAAGCGAGAGCGCGCCTTCGTAGGCAATGGTTGTTGATTCGCCCGGCTCGAGCTCCGGCACGATCCACGTGTCATCACTGCGGCGTGGCACCGATACGTCTGTCAGGCGAAAGTCCCGCGGATACACGGGATGAACCGCGGCTTCAGGAAAACTCACGGGGCCGTCATTGGTAAGACGCACTTGCCCATTCAGCCGTTGGCCGGACACCAATTTGTTTGGCAAGGCGGTTTCTATGCGGAGCGCCGAGCGCGTGGGGGAAAACGCATACGTTTGCGTTCGACTCCCCGTGCGCGTTTTGTCGAATGTGTAACTCAAAGTGGATGTAAATGTTTGCGTTCCGCCGACATCACCAAACATGACGCCGCGGATTTTTACAAGACCGTTTGCGCCCGGTGCGAGCGTTCCAATGGAGATCGTGTTCGTTGTCGGTTCAAAGGAAGGATCGTCTACGCCTTGGAGGACAAAGTAGTCGGGGGAGGCAAGCGCGAGTGTTACGTTCTCGAGCATTTTCTTACTGCGATTTGTGTAGGAAATGGAGAGTGTGGACGCGCCGCCGCTGATGACATCGCGCGGGGCGACTACGGCCGTAAATTCCACACGACGTCCGGGATCGGCGCGCAAGAGCCATACGATGCCACCTATCACCACAACGGCCATGAATGCAACGAGCGCCGCGTCCACGATGCGATGTTTGATCCCTCGCTTTTGCAGGCGCCGTTCAAGGCGCGACGACAACGGCCGCGCGATATGCCGTGACACATGAACGCCGCTTTGAATGGCGACGCCGCGTTTAGATTGTTTCTTGTTGAGTGTCATGTATCAGGTATCAAGTATCGTGTGTCGACGACTTACTCTCCCGACAAGGTGAACACATCCGTCGTGAGCGCCATGAGTTCGGCGATACCGTCGCCGTCCAGGTCTTCGGCGGCGACGCGAACGCCGTTTCGCGCGCGCGATGTGAACGCTTCAAACTCGGAAATGCGTTCGAATGCACGGCCGGAAAACACACGCACCGTAGCTTTTCCACCTTTGCCGGGCCCTGCAATAATATCAGCGATGCCGTCTCCGGTCACATCGCCGACCGCCACGTTGACGCCGCCGCGAAACGCCTTGTCAAACGCGAAGAATCCGGGATGAATCAAGACGCCATCGCGATTGAAGATGCGCACGTGTGGTCCGCCGCCAACGCCGGCGCCCGCTACGATTTCCAAAAACCCATCGCCGGTGATGTCGCCGAGTGCCACATTGACGCCGCCGCGAAACGCCTTGTCAAACGCGAAGAATCCGGGATGAATCAAAACACCGTCGCGATTGAAGATGCGAATGTGTGCGCCGCCGCCGTCTTTGGTGCCGGTGACAATCTCCATCTCTCCGTCGCGGTTCAAATCGCCGACCGCCAGATTGATGCCGCTGTTGTACGCCTCACCATACGGGAAGAATTGCCGTATGATGCGTCCCGCTTCATCGTGTATGCGCACCGTGGAACGGTTTGCGCTGACAATTTCAATGGCGCCGTCTCCGTCCATGTCGGCTCGCACCACGGTGTCGCCGCCGAGCGTTGCGCCCGTATACGCAAAAAATCCAGATCGCTCACGCCGGCCGTCGATGGTAAACAGGCGCACGAACGATCCGTTGGCGAACGCGGAATGCAGAATATCCTCCACTGGACGCAGGAGCACGGCGCCGTCTTGCGGCGCAAGGGTGATCTCACCCGAAATGCGCCCATCGTTTACGGAGCGATCTTGCGCGCCATTGATGCGTTCAAAATCTTCGCCGAGTGCAACGGTGTGCGGCTGTGTCGTCGCGTTGACAATAACGCGCCCCTCTTGAAAATCGCGCGACCAAACGCTCGGATAGATGTCTTCCGAAAGGAGGGTACGGCGCTCGTCAAGCTCATCTTTCGGTCCGTCGACCGCGCGCCCCAAAAACGCCTCGTACTCGTCAAACATCCACAGTTGACCGTGCGAAAGCTCGCCAAAGTCGTATCCAAAAAACGCGTCGCCGAGCATTGCGCTTGTCAAACCAAACCGAAACTGCGCGTAATCAATCGTGCCGCTGTTGCGCGTATTGCCGTTGACGATGAATACGTCTGGGTCTTTATTTTGACGGAGATTTTGCAGAAGGAAGCGCATTGAATCTTGCCAAAGCCCTTGACCTTCCCACGGAGTGGGGAAGGTTTCGAACATGCGTCCGTTGACATACGGTTGGAACGAGGTTTCCGAGCTTCCGTTGGTCACGAGGATGGCTTCGTTTCCCAAGCGCTCACGCAGGACGCGAAAAAGTTCCGCGTTTCCGCGATTCCACGATTGATCGGCGAGCCGCGAATCGTCCTGAAAGCCATTTTGATCCAAGTCCGTAGCACCGACCCATGAAATTGAGGACGAAACTTCATCCAAAAAGATGCCGTCCCAATATCCGGTGGCGTAAATTTCACTCGCGACATAATTGACGTACACGTCGCGATAGTCCGTGTTGGAGACGTTGTAGGCTCGCGTCTCTGGCCAAATGCTCACTTGCTGTCCGTAGCGATTACGCAGTTCCATGCTTGGCGTGAGCCGGGTCTTGAGTTTGAGATGCAGGGCGTCGCTCCAGTAGCGGTCGTTGTAGCTGACGGTTGGGACGTAGGCGAGAATGATGATGTCTGGATTTCGCCGTCGAAGTTCTTGTGCAACGGTCGGATTAAAGTTTTGCGCCTCGGCGGGAAGGACGATGAGATCAAAGCGAGAGAGCGCCGGCCAATCCGCGTCCTTGAGATCGGGACCGGCGACGAGGAATTGGTTTGCCGAACGCACAAAATTGTCCACACGAAAGGCCTGTGCCATAGACGGAAAAAATGCGCTTGTGAAAAGCGCGACACTGGCGATGACGTTGAGAAAGTATGTATGCGATTTCGACATGTGTACTTGGGGTCAGGTCGTGAATTTAGAGTTTTTTCTTACAAAATATAAATTAACGACCTGACCCCACTAATCTTGCTTTGGCTCGCGTGGCGAAAAAAGAGGATTACCAATCTTCCACTGATCAACGAATTGGCCGATGCCTTGGCTGTCGCGTTTTCGGCGAACCGTCGTACGCTGTTGTGACCATCGCACAAGACTCTCGAAGTTCAGTTTGTATCGTCCTTGCACGACGATATATGTGAGCTCCTGATCCTTGATGGCACGCCTGACAGTTCGTTGGCTCACGCCAAACAACCGAGAAGCCTCGGATACGGATACGCGAATGGGTTCTTTTGGCGTTTGAGCCATGGCAACATTGATATTTGTCTACGCTATTGTAGACAAAAAATGGGTAAAAGTCAACTTGAATTATTGACAGAATGGTGCTTTCTTGCTATGTTTCTACTATTCCAAAAGCTGGCAACGACCACGATTTGGCTAAAATTAGCAAGCGTCACTTCTCAATAGGATCCCAGTCAAGTGTAATGGGACCTCTTTTTGTACGACTAATAGAGTGAACGCATGCATCGACTTCGCGAACAATTCCTTCTTCACCGCATTCGGACACGGCATGATACGCATGCATTCGCGGAAATTTACGATGCGTATGCGGATCGGATCACGCGTTTCATTCGGCTCAAAGTCGGCAGTATGGACGATGCGCAAGAGATTCAATCGGACGTGTTTGAGCGCGCGTGGAAGTCGCTCTGTGAACAGCGCGTGCGTCATTTGAGTGCCTACCTTTACACGGTTGCGCGTCGAGCGGTGGCGGATCATTATCGCGCCAAAAGTCGGCAAGTGCAGACAGTCGATCTTGAAGAAGGCGTAAAACGGCTTGATGATGACACAACTATCGTGCAAACGATAATGGTGCGAGCGGATTTGAAGGATATTGCAGAAGCGCTCGACGGTTTGTATGAGGACTACCGCGAGCTCATCGTTCTGCGCTTCATGGATGAACTTTCCATTGCAGAGATTGCCGAGGCGCTTCAAAAGACGCCAAACAATGTTCGCGTCACGCTCCATCGCGCCATCGGCTCGCTCAAGAGAGCCGTTTCAGAAAGAGAAACTTCAGTATCGGAACGAAAGACGAAAGAAGAGTAGAAGCCCATCCCCCATACCTCTCATCAACATACTCGATACTTGCATGTCATCCCCCCTTGAACAACGTTTGAAAGAACTCTCCGAGCACTCGTCGTGGCGCTTGGATGACGGCGTGCGCGAGGAAACACGCAAGCGTCTCTTGTTGTTGGAGGCGCAAAACATCGCTCGTCCCGTGTCGTGGGTGGACGGACTCATGCGCTTTCCGCATGAATTGACGGAGTTTGTGTCGCGTCCGTATGCGATTGTAAGTTTGGTCATTGTCATGATGCTCGGCGGATGGATCACGTCGGTCAACGCCTCACTTGATACGCTTCCGGGCGACACGTTCTATCCCGTAAAAATTGCGAGCGAGCGTGCGCAAATCACGTTTGCCAACACGCAGACGCGCGGCCGATTGCGCGCGGAGTTTGCGTCGCGACGATTGAGCGAGGTGACGACGCTCGTTGAAAGCGGTACGACGGACAAAGACGTGCGCATCCAAGTGGCGTTGGAAGGTTTTGAAAAACAAATTGATGCGGCGCGCGATGATCTGAAAAAGTCGCCGTCGGACGCCCAAGCTGTTGAATTGGTCCGACTCATCAATCAATCAAAGACCGCGCTCGATCAGGCGATTTCCGTTTCTGAATCGGCGCTTGATGAAACGAGCACAACGGCGCTCGTAGCGTCGCAAGGGCGCGCAGATGCCGTGCATTCGGATGCGGTTGGCGTCCTTTCAACGACGGCCGCCGAATCGTCTGTTTCCGCAAACGAGCTGTCGCGGCAGTTCACAAACGAAGTCCGCGACATCCTCGCAACCACCACCGTGCTTTCACGGCGGTTGGATTTGGTTGCATCGGTTATTGAGACAACGGAGCGAACGGACATCGATCTTGATGTGGCGGCAGAGCGCCGCGCGCTCTTGAACGTGGACGTGTCGGGCGCGCAGGACTTTGCGGCACGAGGCGGTTATCCGCGCGCGTTTGAAATTACGAAGGCCATTCAGCGTCACTTGCGCGATGTGGAGCTCGCGGTCGCTCGCGCGGAAATCGCCCTTACACGGCCGATAGAAGCGTCTGAAACGGAAGCGCCGAGCACTGATGAGCCGGTTGTTGAGGATGGCAATGCAAACAGCGAAGAGATGACGATCGAGGATTCTGAAGAAGAGGTTGAGCCAGAAACTGTGGAGCCGGTTGATGGAGAGGTTGGTGAATAGCAAACGCCGCTCGCTCTCTCTGACTTCGCTCGCGCGAGGTCGGAGGGAGCGGACGCACGTTCTCTGGGGTTTTCCCCATAGGCACGTTCGCTGGTGCTTCGCAGAAGTAAGCTGTTGCTCACTTCACGGCACCGTGTGGTGTCACTTCTAACTTGCGCTTTGCCTGCAAGGTCGAGGGGCGTGTCCCCGCATCGCGCACATCAATCACGAATTACGAAAGAAAATTCCCCTTATGGCGAATGATTCGACACTTGGAAAGCGTATTTTTACGCTTGCTGTAGTCGCCATGACGATCCTCTGGACGGTAGGAGCTACCGCTCTCGCTCCTTTGAGCGCTAGCGCCGTTTCAGCAGGTGATTTGATCCGTGGCACATCGTTTTCAACGGTGTACTACTACGGTTCAGACGGCATGCGTTATACGTTCCCAAATGAGAAGATTTACTTCTCTTGGTATGCCGACTTCTCCGGCGTTTCGACGATCTCGGACTCGGAGTTGGCGGCCATTCCTCTTGGAGGAAATGTTAAGTATCGCCCAGGTACTCACTGGGTAAAGATTCAGTCCAATCCAAAGGTGTACGCCGTCGCACGTGACGGATCCATCCGTTGGGTTGAGTCTCCGGCAGTTGCAGAAGCGCTGTACGGAAGTTCCGCTTGGGGCTCGTTTGTTGACGATATCCCAGATTCCTTCTTCGAAGATTATTCAGAAGGAGTTTCGCTCGCTTCTGCAAGTGGCCTTTACGAAGGTGCGCTTGTGTCAAAGAGCGGCAATACCTACCTCATTTGGGGTGGCAAGAGCCGCAAGGTATCTTCGGCCGGTATGTCGGCAAACCGCTTACAGAGCAAATTCGTCATGAGCACGTCGGTTGACGTGGCGGCGATTGCGGTAGGCGCGGACCTCAACGCCAAGAGCAATGAGGTTGCGGACACGGCACAAATTCTTGAAGGCGACGGGAGCACAACGGTGACCGGCGGCCTTTCCGTGGCTTTGGCTTCGGACACACCTGCCGGCGCGACGCTTCCACGCGGCGCCAACGGTGTGAATGTGCTCAAGATGCGTGTTTCCGCGTCAGGCGGAGCCGCAGAGCTTGATGACTTGGTGCTTGCATTGGGAGGAGTTGGTGCGACGGCGAACGTCACGAACGTGTACCTCTATGAGGGCAACAATCGTTTGACGGAAGGTCGCTCGATCAACAGCTCAACGCGACAGGTCACCTTCTCGAACTTGAACTTGGCTGTTGCCAACGGTGCGTCGCGCAACTTGTGGGTTTCGGTTGAAACCTCAACATCCGCGACGGCAGCCGACACGATGAACTTCTCGGTGGTTTCGGCCAACGGAAAGAGTGTCAGCGGCGTTTTGGGCAACACCTTCTCGTTCTCCGGGAACTCGGTTGGTACGGTCACGATTGTGAAGACCGGCACCATCACGAACCCATCGATTGGTCAGCAAAATGCGGTTATCGGTAAGTTCCGCGTCACAGCGGGCAACGAGAACGCCGAGATTCAGCGCTTGCGCCTGAAGATCAACAACGCGATCGATCACAAAGTGTATGCGCTCTATCAAGGTTCAGACAAAGTGGCCGACGGCGTATACGCCAGCGGCGACTATGTCGACTTCGCGTTCATGTCTATAGCGCCCTTTGAAAAATCATCCGCCAGACTGATCATCTTGTTAAGGGG
>CAYHRP010000005.1:0-3027 GCA_964359145.1 uncultured Gammaproteobacteria bacterium
CCTCCAATGTCTGCACATCTTTGTCGTGCAATGCGTGCATATCTATAGTCATCACCCTATGAAACAAGACTCGATAAACAGCCAAAATTGCACAGGACTTGTTTTTCGTTCTGAAAAATACTCACGGTATCTACGGATACCGCTCGTGTTTTTCAGAACTCCAAAACTTCGTCCTGCACAATTTTTTCTTGTTTCTAAGTCCTGTTTCATAGGGTGATGACTACAGTAGTGTATCATGTATTGAGTATCGTGTATCATGTATGAGCTTTGTGAGGTCGGTTATTGTATACACGATACATACATTCATTATGCTAAAAAAACACATTGACCTTTTACGCGGACTTGGGATGCAGGACTCGGAAGCGCGCGTGTATTTTGCGGCGCTCGAACTTGGTCCGTCGAGCGTGCAGGATATTGCTCGGCGTGCCGAGTTGTCGCGCACGGCAACGTACACGGCGATAGAACTGCTGGAAGCGCGGCACATTTTTCATTCAGATGCGCGTGGAAAAAAGACCGTATACATGGCCGAACAGCCGGAACATCTGTTGGCTCATTTGCGATCGGAAGTGCGTCGCATGCAGGAGAAAGCGGAAATTATGGAGGCGTCCATGGAGGAGATTCGCTTTGCGTCCGGCGGCGAAAAGCCGGTTGTGCGGTTCTATGAAGGACTCGATGTCGTGCGTGTTCTTGCCGAGGAAGTCAAGAAGAAAGATCCGTCAGAATGGCGCGAGATGGTAAATTTGGATGACGTTTCACGAGTGGCGACGCTTGAAGAAACGGCCGTGTTGCGCAAGGCGTTTGAAGGGCGTCGGCGCGACATTCGCATCTTGCATCACGGAACGATTCGCAAACAGCTCGAAGGGCGGCAGTATCGGCGCATCAAGGGGGAGAAGGTTGTACACGGAGATGTCAACATATACGGAGACACGATCGCGCTTTTGACCATGCGGCGCAAAATTGTCATGGCAGTGATTGAAGACAAGGATATAGCCGATACGATGCGGCAACTGTTTGATTTGGCGTGGGATGCGGCCGTATGATGAACGTCTTTGAAGCGGTACAACGACGCATACATGAGGCCGGCGCGCGCGCCGGTCTTCGCGACGATGTCTTGGAGCGGCTGGGCGTTCCCGATAGAGAAATACACGCGCATATTCCCGTTATACGCGACGATGGAAAGCTTGCTTTTGTGCAAGCCTATCGCGTGCAACACAATCGGTGGCGTGGACCGTATAAAGGAGGCATCCGATTTCATCCGAACGTGGATTTGGACGAGGTGCGAGCTTTGGCGGCATGGATGACGCTCAAAACGGCCGTTGTGAATTTGCCGCTTGGTGGCGGAAAGGGTGGCGTGGTGATTGATCCTAAAACATGGTCTCAAAGCGAGTTGGAGCAAATCACGCGCGGGTTCGTGCGTGTCGTTGCAGATGTGATTGGCCCAAGCAAGGATGTGCCGGCGCCGGACGTGAACACGGGGCCGCGCGAAATGGATTGGATTTCGGATGAGTTTATGCGCATGACGGGCGACAAGAGCGGCGCGGTGGTGACGGGTAAGTCGCTTGCGCATGGAGGGAGTGAGGGACGCGGCGAAGCGACGGCGCGCGGTGGATTGATCGTTTTACAAACACTGCGGGAACGGCTTGGCATCTCTTCCGATGCGCGTATTGTTATCCAGGGTTTTGGTAATGCAGGGCGCACGTTTGCGCGGTTAGCGAGCGAGGCGGGATTTCACATTGTTGGCGTTTCAGATTCGCGCGCGGCGGTGTGTCGTGCTGAAGGGTTTGATATCACTGCGCTTGAAGCGCACAAGGATGCAACGGGAAGCATCGGTGATTTTTCCGGCGCAGAACCGTGCTCACATGAAGCGCTTCTTTCTCTCGCGTGCGACGTTCTTGTGCCGTCGGCGCTCGAAAACGCTCTCACGGATGCAAATGCCGCGTCGGTGCGCGCGCGCGTGATTCTTGAACTTGCCAATGGTCCCGTATCGTCGGACGCGGACAAAGTGTTTGAGAAAAGGGGTGTGCCGATTGTGCCGGATATACTCGCAAACGCCGGCGGCGTAACGGTCTCGGCGTTTGAGTGGGAGCAGAATCGCGCGGGGGAACACTGGACAGTTGCCGAGGTGGACAGGCGTCTTACGGATGTGATGACGCACGCGGCGGAAGAAGTTTGGCGTGTACATGAAGAGTTGTCTGTGTCGTTTCGAGACGCGGCGTATATCGTCGCATTGCGCCGATTGCAGGTTGCATTCGATGGGCTAGGCTAAAGTGCATGGACGCGTACGATCACACACTTATAGAAAAAAAGTGGCAACAGCGCTTTGAGGGTGCTGGTGTGTTTCAAGCTGACGAAAAATCCAAGAAGCCCAAGTTCTATGCACTCATGGAGTTCCCGTACCCATCCGGCGCGGGCTTGCATGTGGGACACGTTCGCGGTTATACGGCTATGGACATCATTGCGCGCAAGCGACGCATGGATGGCTACAACGTGCTCTATCCAATAGGCTGGGACGCATTCGGTCTTCCAACGGAAAATTACGCCATAAAAACGGGGCGAAAACCGGCAGATGTGACGGCGGAAAACGTCGCCATTTTCAAAAAGCAGATGAAGGCCATCGGCTTGTCGTTTGACTGGGAGCGTGAAATCAACACCACGGATCCATCCTATTACAAGTGGACGCAGTGGATGTTTTTGGAGTTTTTCAAAGCGGGATTGGCGTACAAAAAAGCTATGCCGATTAACTGGTGCGTGTCGTGTAAAATAGGTTTGGCCAACGAGGAGGTTGTTGGTGGTGCGTGCGAACGCTGTGGCGGTGAGGTGGAAAAGCGCAACAAGGAACAGTGGATGATTCGCATTACACAGTACGCGGACAGGCTTATCAACGATTTGGAAACGGTTGACTATTTGGAAAAAATCAAGAAGCAGCAGATTGACTGGATTGGGCGCAGTGAGGGAGCGGAAATAGAATTTCGCATCAAGACACGAGACATGAGACACGAGAATCACGCGAACAACCAGCCAGTCATT
>CAYHRP010000005.1:3127-10912 GCA_964359145.1 uncultured Gammaproteobacteria bacterium
ACCACGCGGCCGGACACGCTATTTGGCGCAACATACCTTGTGCTCGCGCCGGAGCATGTGTTACTCCCTGAGCTCATCGAAGGGAGCGTTCAAAATGTCGACGAAGTACGTGCGTACATAAAGGAAGCCGCGGCGAAAACGGACATTGAACGCGGTAACGACGAGCGCGAAAAAACAGGCGTGGAGCTCAAAGACATAAAGGCGATCAATCCTGCGACGAATGAGGAAATTCCGATTTGGATTGCCGATTATGTGCTCCCGCATTACGGCACGGGAGCGATTATGGCTGTCCCCGCGCATGATGAGCGTGATTTTGCGTTTGCAAAAAAGTATGGTTTGCCGATTCGCGCCGTTGTGAAGTCGACATTGGCAGTAGTGGGAGGATCTGACGATACGTCGAGCCCCTGTTCTGTCATTGCGAATTATACGAAGCAATCTCAAACGATAGAATGTTACGATGGCGACGGAATAAACATCAATTCCGACTTTCTCAACGGCCTAAAAACGGCAAACGCAAAGCGCAAAGTTATAGAATGGCTCAAAGAGAAGGGCATAGGCTGCGGCACAATCCAATATAAACTGCGCGACTGGGTGTTCTCGCGCCAGCGCTATTGGGGCGAACCGATTCCGCTCGTTTGGTGTGATGCCTGTTCTCCTGAAACAGGAGGTTGGGTTCCGATTCCTGACGATGAGCTCCCCGTGATATTGCCGGATGTGGAGCGGTACGAGCCAACGGATTCTGGCGAGTCGCCGCTTGCGGCTATGGAAGATTGGGTGAACACAAAATGTCCTCACTGCGGCTCTTCGGCGCGTCGCGAAACGGACACTATGCCAAACTGGGCCGGTTCAAGCTGGTATTTCTTGCGCTACATTGACATACACAATAAAAAGGCTTTCGCCGCGCCAAAAAAACTCGCGAAATGGATGCCGGTTGACTGGTACAACGGTGGCATGGAGCACACGACCTTACATCTTTTGTATTCACGATTTTGGAACAAGTTTTTGTACGATCGAGGACATGTGCCAACAAGCGAGCCGTACGCCAAGCGCACAAGTCACGGTCTGATATTGGCCGAGGATGGTTCTAAGATGTCCAAGTCAAAAGGGAACGTGGTTAATCCAAACGACATCATGGCGATGTACGGCGCGGATACGCTTCGTCTGTACGAAATGTTCATGGGCCCGTTTGATCAACCGGTTCCGTGGAGTGAGAAGGGGACTATAGGCGTGTACAAGTTTTTGAAGCGTGTTCTTGGAATGCTTGAAAAGATTGACGAGCGTGAGGCTCAAGAGGTAAGCAAGACTCTGCACAAAACCATCAAAAAGGTAACGGACGATGTGGAGACGATGCGCTTCAATACCGCGATTGCGCAGATGATGACGTTCGTGAATACCGTGTATAACGCCGGCGGACTTTCGTCTGCCTCCTTGATGGAGTTCACGCTTATCTTGTCGCCGTTTGCGCCACATATCGCCGAGGAAATCTGGGAAAAGGCGGGGGGGCAGGGGTTGGCGTGTCAGCAGGCATGGCCGGCGTACGATGCGGCGCTCGTGATCGACGAAACGATAACGATCGGTGTCCAAGTGAACGGTAAAGTACGAGGAGACATCACGATTGCCGCCGATGCTTCGGAGGAAGAAGTAAGGCAAGCGGCCTTCGCCAATCCAAACGTCGCCAAATATATCGAAGGCAAACAGATTCGGCACTTCATCTACATCCCCGCGCGCATTGTGAATGTGGTGGTTGAAACAAAATTCTGAACTGTGTTAAGTATCAGCACCTGATATGTTGGAAGCATTGCAAACGCCCTTCAGCGAAATGACTATTCTGACGTTCTTGCTAGCCGTAGTTGAAATTATAGGAATAGTGGTTGCCGGTACTATAGTGATACTGCTGTTTCTGTTTTTTTTATACCTCGAATTAGATTCGAGAAAGAAAAAATGACATTATCACTTTACCAAGTAATTCCGAGCGGCGAAGTCGTACTGCGTAATAAAGATGCGCTTGATTGGCGGGAGAGAGTTTAGCTCGTAGAAAACTAACATGGCTTCGCGATATTCCTTTTCGTTCACGCTGCGATACGAGAGCGGCGCATATCCATGTGTCAAAAGGAGCGCATCTGCCATTAGGCGTGACGTTCGCTTATTTCCATCTTCAAACGGTTGGATGTAGCTCACGCCTACAAGCGCAACGAGGGCTTTTGCATATGGCGTTTGCATGCGATCTATCGTTGTGGATAGTTCTCTCACCGCTTCGTTTATTTGGTGCACGTTATCGAGCGGATGATATTGAGAACCGAGTATGCCAACAGGTTTTTTGCGCAAGCCCAATCCCACACTCAAATCGTTCACAATAATTGCATGGAGTTTTTCTAAATTTGCGCGGGTAACATGTCGAAATTGTTTCGCGTTCTCATAAATGAACGCAAACGCGTCCTTATGGTTCAGAATCATTTGTGTTTCCGCCTTGCTGTGTCCCGGTGCTATGATGCCATCTAAAATAAGCTTCTCGGTATCTAAAAGCGTATAGGTGTTTCCTTCAATTTTTGAAGACTTCCACGAGAGCTCAATGACCAATCGTAGCAGTTCCTTTTTTTGGATTGTCGGCGGAATATCAGCCGTTCGGTTATGATATTCTGCGGTGGCTTTTTCCAAAATACGTACTTCTTTTTCAGAAAAGATATGAGTAGGCACTGCTGCGAGCAACTCAAAATTGTACCGATCCATTCCATATCTTGTATCCGGTTCAATGGCGTTATAGAACTCTGTGTCAACATCGGCGCAGAGTCGACCAAGCGATGTGATGGAATACACCGTGGAAGGACCGGACCCGGATAGAACAATAATCCCAAATTTGGTCATTGATGTAAGTGTACGTTTTGTGGTAACAAGGGACGTGTCGTTTCCGTTGGAGGTGAGCTCTGCATGAATGGCGGAAGAGGATAGCTTTTTGTTCCTCAAAAGGACAGAGAGAATTTCTTGTTGGTTTTTGCTGATAGTGAGCATAGAAAATATCGTATCAAATGATATGCTTTATCGTATCAACATGATACGATAAGATCAATGGAATAGAATGACACTTTTGTTGCATCTATCTAAAAACCATTATATTCATTGCATGTCTGTACATGAATATAATCTGACAACACCCAGCGAAGTTATCCCAGCCAGGAGCTCGCTGGGTGCTGTCAGATAGGTGCGCGGTGCGGGATTCACGCGCGCGAGTTGGTCCGCTTTTTAGGGCGGAGTTTCGGGATCCTCATCGGGATCCCAGATGGGCTCGCCGCAGGGCGAGCGGGACGGCACGTCGGCAGGCGTCGTGGCGAGGCGCTCGAACTCGAACGGCGAGAGCTCCTGCATCCAGAAGCGCTGTTGCTCGGTCAGAGCGTCCGCCCTCGAGCGCGGTCGCGGCCTCGGGGGAGCGGACGCGCACAGGAACGGGGCGAGTTCCTCCCTCCAGTCGAACGGCATGGCTAGAAGTCCCATCCGTTCGAGGGCACGTCAAACGACGACCAGCCGTTCCCGTTGTCCGAGTCGCGGTTCGACCACGAGATCCCGTTCCCGTAGTCCACGCCATCGGGCCCCACGGAGCGCTCGCGCCCCGTGTTGCGGTTGTTGTAGGGGCTGATGCTCGCATCAACCTCATCCGGACCGGTGTCCGGCATCTTCTGCTCGTTTCCCGTGTGTGCCATGATGGCTCCTTTCGTATGGGGAAACAACCCTTTTGCTATGAACGTCGCCAGATTGCAACGTCACCGCGCGAGGGACACTGCTTTCCTTGGAAAACAGAGAGACTCCCGTGTCCGGGAGTCTATTTTGTACAAAACCGTTTTTGTACAAAGTGCACTACCAGACGCATAAAATCCCAAACCACGGACGGAGGCCGTGAATACATCGGGACATATACGTCTTGGACGTGCTGTTCATATTGAGTACAGGATAGCACGGTTTTCTATGATGTCAAATCTATAGTGCACATCTATAGTCTTCCTACCACATATCCACACTTGCATTTTTGCGTGCTTGTGGTACAGTCATATTGGTCTTATTAGAAGTGACGACCGCAAAAACTCCCCTCGGGGAGCTTTTTGTTGTCGCAATTTTGAACTCTGAAAAAATGGGCTTATCTTACGCCGCATCGTTGGCTCCTGCTGTTTTGCGGGGCATGGTTGGTTGGTGTTGCCATTGTAATGGCCGTTGTGCGGGATCGGTGGGCGGATGTTGTGTCGGGTGATGTCACTCTTGAAGGCGAAGTGTATGAAATCGTGGATCAGCGCGGCATCCAACAATCCGTGCGACTCAAAACGGGACCGGGGCGGGAAACGATTCAAGTGCACATGAACGGGTATCCCATTGTGCGCATCGGCGATCGTATTGCCATAGCCTGCGAACTTGAAGGGGTGCAGGGATTGCGAGTTGATGGATTTCGCTACGATCGCTATCTCATGAAGGAACGTGTTCTCGCGTTGTGCAGGACGTACGCGTCACCTCTCATCGTTGGCACGACGCCATCATGGCGCACAAAACTGTTCATTTCGCGCGATCGCATGGAACGCGCACTACAGCGCTCTTTGCATGAACCGCACGCATCCCTTTTGATTGGCCTCTTGTATGGCGCGCGCAGTACATTGCCGGACAACATTCAAGAGGAATTTCGGCGCTCGGGGACGATGCACATCGTGGCCGTGTCCGGCTACAACGTGATGCTTGTTTCGATTGCGCTTATGCTCCCGCTCTCGATAGTGATGCGGCGGCAGTACTCGCTTACGATTGTGCTATTTTGCATAGGCGGATTTGTGGTGCTCGCAGGGGGTGATGCCGCAGTTGTGCGTGCGGCAGTGATGGGCTCATTGGTGCTCGTGGCGCGGCATATCGGACGGCCTTCCTCATCACCGGCGCTGCTTTTATTGGCCGCGACGGTAATGACCATGATAGAACCACGCCTCCTTTTAGACGACGCGGGGTTTCATCTTTCTTTTGCCGCGGCCGCGGGACTGATTTGGCTGGCGCCGTACATACGCGCTCGCTTAAAGGGTTTTCCAAGGCGTGTACAGGGCATTTTGTCGGAAACAACGGCGGCAACAATCATGACCGCACCCATACTTTGGCTTCAATTTGGACAGATGTCTCTCGTTGCGCCATGGTCGAATCTGTTTGTCCTGCCGCTTATTCCCTATGCGGTTGGAAGCGGATTGTTTGCCATGATTGGAAGCGTCATCGCGCAAACACTCTCGTTGGATTGGCTTGGCGTTGCCCTAGCCATGCCCGCGTACGTCATCCTCGACCTGATGCTCATGCTCATTCATCTGTTTGCCGCTCTTCCTTGGATTTCAACATGACAATCTTGTTGACGGCATTGTTTATGTGGCTTGGCTTTGTGGAACGTCCCGAGTTTACGGTGACGCTTTTTGATGTGGGGCAGGGGGACAGTCTGTTTGTGGAGTTTGCAGACGGGACGCAAATGCTCATTGATGGCGGACCGAGCACCGATGTGCTGTCGCGCCTTGGGGAGGTGATGCTCCCGTGGGATCGCTCCATTGATTATGTGGTGCTCACGCATCCGCACGCCGATCATGTGCGCGGTTTGTATGCGGTAGAGGAGCGGTTCTCTGTCGGGACCGTTGTTGCAACGGGCGTGTCATACAGCACAGAGTGGTATCGCGCGTATTTAGACGAGGTGCAACCAATCTGGAAATATCCTTGGGATGTCGAGTGGCCAAGCAATGTACACATTTTGTATCCAACGTCTGCGAACGATTTTGTTGCAAGTGACAATGTGAACGAGTCATCCATTGTGCTTGAAATCGGTGATGCTCGCCGCGTGTTGTTGACAGGTGACGCTGGCGTGCCTGTTGAACAGCATTTGCTTTCTGAAGGTCGTTTGCGCGCTATCGACGTTCTCAAAGTAGGGCATCAAGGTTCGCATAGTGCGTCATCGGCATCCTTTTTACGCGCGATACAACCGCAAACGGCGCTCATTCCGGTTGGGAAGGACAATCGATACGGCCATCCGCATGAGGATGTTCTCGCGCGACTCTCTGCCTTTGGCATACGCATTTTACGCACGGATCAGAATGGCACGATTCGTGTCCGCGTTTTTGACGATCGTATAGACATCCAAACGGATATTTGATAGATTTGGCGCAAATCAGAGACGTTGAACACCTTATGCAAACACAACGAACCGTCGTTCTTCTAAAGCCGGATGCACTTCAGCGTGATCTTTTGGGAGAAATCATTGGGCGTTTTGAGCGTAAAGGCTTGAAAATTATTGCGCTGAAATTTATTCCGTTTACGGATGAGATTGTGGACGAGCACTACGCTCATCATAAGGAAAAGCCATTTTTTGCCGCGCTCAAGAAGTTTATGATGCAGACGCCGAATGTAGCCATGGTACTTGAGGGTATTGATGCGGTTGCTGAGGTGCGCAAAATTGTCGGCGCCACGAATCCAAGAGATGCGGACGCGGGCACCATTCGCGCCGATCTCTCTATGAACGTGCCGTCTAATCTGGTGCATGCATCGGATGGTGTGAAAGCGGCAGAAGATGAAATCAAGAGATTTTTTGACGAGAGTGAACTTTTCTCGTACGAGAAAATGAGCGATCGGTACATTTTTGGCGAAGGGGTTTAGCATCGCGTTTCCACTACATGACATCTCCTCGTGTTCTTTTGGTGCAAGTGCGTACGGACGACATGAAGCTTCATGAACTGGAGTGCTTTTTGCGTCACACGGGCCTTACAAATGGACAGGTACGTTCGCTCGATGTGTTTCACGATACGATGGAACTTAGTGTCTTGGATGACGTGGATGCGCTCGTGATTGGCGGAGCGGGTGAATTTTGCGTTTCGGGCAACACTCCCGATGCTCTCGATGGCATGATGGCGTTGGCGCGTGCGGCACGGGCACGAGCAATGCCGCTTCTCGGCATGTGTTATGGGGCGCATGTGCTCACGGTGGCGTTTGGCGGGCGCGTGATATGTGATAGCTCACGTATGGAATTCGGCACGTATCGCGTTGTGCAGACGCCTGCGGCCGGCGCGTGTCCTGTGTTTGGGCAGATGCCATCATCGTATGACGCGCAGTTTGGACACAAAGACCATATTGATACATTACCTCTTGGTGCGGTAAATCTTGCGGCGTCCGAGCTCTCACCTTTTCAAGCGTGGACATTTCCCGGAGAACCCGTCTACGCCTTGCAAATTCATGCCGAGCTGGATGAAGAGGGAGTCTCGCACCGTATGCGTTACTACGCGAAGATGTATCATTTGGACGATGGCGCGCTTGTGCGACAACTCGCTACCGTCCGTCCCTCGCCTTCAGCGCCGATGCTTTTGAAGCGATTTGTTCAACATGTGATTGTGGACGGTCGCGTATATCCACGCAATACACAGGAATAGAAGGATCTATTGCTGTATTGGATCGCGAATTCAATGTGCGTAAAGAGGTTTTTTTGATGTTCGTAAAACTGTGGAAAACATGTGCAACGATTGTGGAATAAAAGGTTGTTTTTCTCTTGACGATGGCATACACTACAAGGGCTTCGTCGAGGAGACTATCGTAATGGGACAAGCTCATGACGTGAAAGGAGCCAACACGTACTCGGGATTGAAAGGCTCGAGTCGGGTTCCAGCGGCCGTTAGCCTTGCGTGTGACATTGATCCGGATCACTCTGGATGAACAGCCATGCGGCGAGGTGCCCAGATGGTCATCGTCATTACGACCTTCTTGGGCGAAGCACCAAAAAACGACCACCTGTGTGTGGTCGTCTTTTGTGTCGTATAG
>CAYHRP010000005.1:11012-17819 GCA_964359145.1 uncultured Gammaproteobacteria bacterium
GCGAACGGAGTGAAGCAATCCACGACAGGTTCCGGCATGAACATTACGTTTTTGACTTCGTCGCCGTGCGGATGCATCGCGTACAAACAAGTTGTCGCTTGCCGTCCACTCGCTTCGTTTGCAAATTAACTTGCTGTTTGCGTTTGGTGGCCATATTGCTTTTACTGCGGCTATTTCCGACCAAGCCTCCGCGAGAACATTGTGTACACATCTTTCCCATAGTCTTTGTTGCTTTCGTAAACTGGCCGCAGTGTATCGGCTTTGCGGTAATGCGTCAAGAGGGACGGTGTGTGCTATATTACAAAGGTAACCTTGAACCTATGCTCGCACTTCTTTTCCAAAATCCGCTTCTCTTCGCCGTTATTCTCTTGGCTATTATCGTGGCGCTTTCCTTTCACGAATCCGCGCATGCGTTTGTTGCGTACAAACTTGGCGACATGACCGCGCAACGTCTTGGGCGTCTCACGTTGAATCCACTTGCGCACATTGATTGGTACGGTCTGCTCTTGCTTGTGACGGTTGGATTCGGTTGGGGAAAGCCCGTTCCATTTAATCCGCACAACTTGCGTCTGCCAAAATGGGGCCCTGTTCTTGTTGCGTTTGCCGGTCCGTTGTCGAATCTTCTTCTCGCCGTTTTGTTTTCTCTTGTGTTTTATGCCGTTGTGGCAACAGGCGCCTTTGGTCCAGACAATGCGCTGATGATTTTCCTTACATTCAGCGTCATCATCAATCTCGTCTTGATGTTCTTCAATTTGATTCCTATTCCGCCGCTTGACGGATCAAAGCTTCTGTTGACCGCGCTCGATAAGCCGCAACATGCCGAGTTACGTTATCGTTTGGAGACGCAAGGCATGTGGATTCTCATTGCTGTTCTGGTGATCGATGCAGTGCTTAACTTGGGCGTCTTTTCCATGCTCTTTGGTTTTGTCCAATGGCTTGCGCTCAATGTCTTCCTTGGTGGCACGTCGTTTTTGTAGTCTGACGCCTTGTTTCATAGGGTGACGTCTATAGGGCAAAGCGCATTGACACCTTTCCCTTGATTTTGTATACTCGCGACACCTTTTTGCGTTGCGTAACACCATGCGTAGCACGCATGCATGATCAAAGGCAGCTACTTTATTCCTTCTTCTCTTCGGAGTACCGCCCCGTAGCGGCGGGAAGCATTAACGAAAGAAGATAACGTCACAAATTCATGCCAACCATGAATCAGCTCTTGCGCAAACCGCGCAAAGCAAAGCCCAACAAGAGCAGGACGCCGGCGCTCTCTTGGACGCTCGACACATTGCATCGCAAACACTCACGCACCAAAAACCCGCTCAAGCGTGGTGTGTGTGTTCGCGTGTACACAACGACGCCAAAGAAACCAAACTCCGCGTTGCGTAAAGTAGCGCGTGTGCGTTTGTCCAACGGGATGGAAGTGCTCGCGTACATTCCGGGCGAAGGACACAACTTGCAGGAGCACTCGGTCGTCTTGATTCGCGGAGGACGCGTAAAAGACTTGCCGGGTGTGCGCTACCATATTGTTCGCGGTGTCTATGACACAACGGGCATCGAAGGTCGCACGCGCAGTCGATCGAAGTACGGAACACGTAAACCGAAGAAGAAATAACCTATGCGCGGAAAACAAGCGCCACGACGTTCCCTCACTCCGGATCCAAAATTTCAGAACGTCCTTGTGGCAAAACTCACCAATTATGTGATGCACGACGGCAAAAAGACCGTGGCGCAGAGTGTTGTGTATCGTGCGTTTGAAATCATCTCGGAGAAGACGAAGCAGGATCCGCTCGACGTATTCGATGCCGCAATGCAAAACGTGATGCCGAATTTGGAGGTCAAGAGCCGCCGCGTGGGTGGCGCTAACTATCAGGTGCCACTGCCGGTGCGCGGCGAACGTCGCACGACGCTGGCGTTTCGCTGGATGCTCGATGCGGCGCGCGCACGCAAAGGCTCGCCGATGGCCGAGCGTTTGGCGCAGGAGGTGATGGACGCGGCCGAAGGCAATGGCGCCGCTGTCAAAAAGAAAGATGACGTACAACGCATGGCGGAAGCCAATCGCGCGTTTGCGCACTTTGCACGATTCTAAAAGCACATTTTATGGCGAGAGAATATCCTCTTGAGCGCGTTCGTAATATCGGGATTATCGCACACATTGATGCGGGAAAAACGACGGTGAGCGAGCGTGTGCTCTTTTATACCGGTCGTAAGCACAAACTGGGCGAAGTACACGAAGGCAAAGCGACGATGGATTGGATGGAGCAGGAGCAAGAGCGTGGCATTACCATCACATCGGCCGCGACAACATGTTTTTGGAAGGATCATCGCATCAACCTTATTGATACGCCGGGCCATGTGGATTTCACTGTCGAGGTGGAGCGTTCACTGCGCGTTTTAGACGGCGGCGTTGTTGTGTTTGACGGGGTAGCGGGCGTGGAACCGCAGTCGGAAACGGTGTGGCGTCAAGCGGACAAATATCACGTGCCGCGCATGTGTTTTGTGAATAAGCTCGATCGCACAGGCGCCGACTTTATGAAAGATTTGGCGTCCATTCGCACGCGTCTCACAAAAAAGGCACACCCGATTCAATTACCAATAGGAACGGAAGGAAATTTTTCCGGCATCGTCGATCTCTTGAAGATGAAGGCGTTTTTGTATAGGGATGACCTTGGAAAGGAGATTGAGGAGATTGATATTCCCGCCGAGTATCTTGATCAAGCGAAGGAATGGCGCGCGCGCCTCATTGAAGCCATCGTGGAAAATGACGAGGGACTTATGGAGGCGTATTTGGAAGGAACCGAGCCAAAGTATGACGATCTCGTGCGTGTTCTGCGCAAGGCGACGATTCATCTTGATATCGTGCCGGTGCTCTTGGGATCGGCGCTTAAGAACAAAGGCGTGCAAATGATGCTCGACGCGGTGATTGCGTTTCTGCCAAGTCCGCTTGATGTGCCGCCGCTTATTGGAACGGATCCGGACGATGAGGAACAAGAGATTGAAGTGCGCACGGACGACAAGGAACCGCTTGCCGCTTTGGCGTTCAAAATCGCAACAGATCCTTTTGTGGGAAAGCTCTGTTTCTTTCGTGTGTACTCGGGGAAATTGGAAGCCGGCTCGTATGTGTTGAATGCGTCGACGGGAGACAAGGAGCGCATCGGGCGCCTTGTGCGTTTGCACGCAAACGAACGCGAAGAAATTTCAGACGTATATGCGGGAGAAATTGCGGCGGCCGTGGGACTCAAGAATGTCACGACGGGAAATACGCTGTGCGATCCATCGCGTCCTGTGCTGTTGGAATCCATCACGTTCCCCGAACCGGTAATCTCGATCGCGGTGGAGCCAAAGACGAAAGCCGACCAAGAAAAGATGGGCATCGCGCTCTCCAAGCTTGCCGAAGAGGATCCAACGTTCCGCGTTTGGTCGGACAACGAAACGAATCAGACGCTCATAGCCGGCATGGGAGAGTTGCATTTAGAGGTGATTGTCGACCGCATGAAGCGTGAGTTTGGCGTGGAAGTGAATGTAGGTCAGCCGCAGGTTTCGTACCGCGAGACGATCACGGGGACTGCGGAGGGCGATGGGAAGTTCGTTCGTCAATCGGGAGGTCGCGGACAATTTGGCCATGCCGTCATCACTATTGAACCGAATGAGACGGGGAAGGGATATGAATTTCTCGACGAAATCAAGGGCGGCTCCATCCCGCGTGAATATATTGCTCCAACGAATAAGGGGATTCAGGAGGCCGCGAATTCAGGCGTGTTTGCCGGCTATCCGCTTATCGACATAAAAGTGCATTTGATTGATGGCTCGTATCACGAAGTCGACTCGTCTGAAATCGCTTTCAAGGTAGCCGGTTCTATGGCGCTCAAAGCGGCGGCGCGCGCGGCGGGCCTCGTTCTGCTCGAACCGATTATGAAAGTGGAAGTAACGGTGTCGGAAGACTTTATGGGCGATGTGATTGGCGATCTGAACGCCAAGCGCGGGCAAATTAACGAGATGACCGATCGCGGAGAAGTGAAGCTTATTCGAGCCTCCGTGCCGCTTGCCGAGATGTTCGGTTACGCCACACAGTTGCGCTCCATTTCGCAGGGACGCGGCAACTACTCGATGGAGTTTGAGCGATATCATCAAGTGCCAAACAATATCGCCGAAAAAATCAAAGAAGAACGCGGCAAGTAATCGCCGTCATGACACGGGCCTTCGGGTCCGTGTTTGTTTGCGGTATGATGTGTCCATGACCGAATGGAGGAGAGTGATGAAAATTTTCGTTGACAGTTCAGAGGGGACGCGATGGCGCTACGTTGTTGTGATGGTCATTCTTGTTGTGGGCGCGGCGCTGGTGGTGATTGATCCGGTGCTCTACGGGCGCATGGTTGATGTGATTGTGAATGCCCTGCAGGACGGGCATCCGAGCACCATCGTGTCGGACGTGACATGGTTGCTCGTGTTATGGGTTGGTGTATTTGTGATGAACATGACGCTCAACATCGTCGGGCGCTACATTTTTTGGAAAGCAAATAACCTGCTCGGGCTCAATTTTGCGCGTCGCGCCATAAACGACATGCTTGCGTGGAGTCGCCAGCGGTTTTCGCGGCTGTCTACCGGTCGCGCGGTGAAGGTGTTTGACCAAGCATGGGACGCGACATTTTGGATGCCGGGCGCCGTCATTGAGGATCTTATTCCTACTATTTTGAGCTTTGTTGCCGTGGTGATTGCGGGCTTGATTCTGGATTGGCGTCTGACGATTGCGTCTATGGTGATGTTGCCGCTCGCGGTGTGGATTGGGGTCTACGGATGGAAAAAGGCACGTCCCAAACAAGCAAAATTGGACGATCGTTGGGCGGATCTTTCGGCGCACATGGGCGAGAGCATCGGTAACATAAGTCTTGTGCAAAACTTTGCGCAAGAAGAGCGCCGCAGTCGATCGTTCACGCATCTGATGAAGGAGACGGTCCGGCGACAACTGCGCATGAACGTGTTTTGGGCGCTGTTCCATGGCACAGGCAGTACACTGACGCTCTTGGGACGCGCGGTTGTATTCATCTTCGGCGTGTGGCTGGTCGCGCGCGATATGACGACACTCGGAACATTGATCACGTTTCTTGGCATGCTCAACTACCTCCTCTCGCCGATTCAACACACGATTGGCAACTCTCTTCCGACCATCAGTCGCGGCGTGTCACGGTTGCGTCTGTATACGGACATGATGGATGAAACAAACGACGTTCAGGAGCGTGAGGACGCGATGCCATTGCGGCGTGTTGCGGGGGAGGTGGAGATTGCGCGCGTGCGTTTCATGTATGCGGAGCAGAAAAATGAGATTCTTCGAGGAGTGGATTTGCACATTCCTGCCGGAACGAGCTGCGCGCTCGTGGGTCCAAGCGGCGCGGGGAAGTCGACGCTCGTCAAGCTCGTCAACCGCACGATTGATCCGACGCGCGGAGAAATACGCATAGACGGAAAGGACGTGCGTGCTTTTACGCTCTCGTCTTTGCGGCGGCATATCGGCGTCGTTACGCAGGAGACGTATCTTTTTCACGACACCATTTTACACAACGTGAAATTTGTAAAGCCCAGCGCCACGGAGCGTGAGGTCGTGCGCGCATGCAAGATGGCAGAAGCGCATGAGTACATTCGCCGTTTGCCGAAAGGATATCAGAGTGTCGTGGGCGAACGCGGCGTCAAACTCTCCGGCGGCGAGCGTCAGCGCCTTGCGCTTGCGCGTATCTTCTTGGCCGACCCGCCGATCTTAGTGCTCGACGAATCCACGAGCGCGCTTGATAGCGAGACCGAGTACCACATTCAACAAACGCTCAAAGAGGTGATGAAGGGACGCACGACGATTTTGATTGCGCACCGACTCTCAACAGTGTACTTAGCCGATCAAATTGCCGTGATGGAACGCGGGAAGATTGTGGACATCGGGACGCACGACGAACTTATCGTGCGCGGTGGGCTCTATGATCGGCTTTGGTCTCTGCAGTCGGATGGGTACATCGGATAGGAAATAGGCGTTAAAGCACAGTCCCGTTAGAAAAATGCACAACAGGCGCCGATAGCATGGGCGCCTGTTGAGATTAGGATCGAATTCGTAGAATCTCCATGATGGCAGGTGGAAGCCACGGATCTTCGCGGATCCACGGCGGTGGCGCCTTGGTAGGCGCATCGTGGGCGCTTGCGAGTCCCACCTCGATGTAAAGGGGGACCCACGGGCCGCCGTAGCGATCAGCCATTTCTTCGACGCCACAGTAGAAGTTTTTCACATCAAGCGGCTCTTCGCTGCTGGGCGGCTTACGGAATGTCGTGATGGTAAGGTCGGCGTGACGCGCTGTGCCCTTTACTTGAATGGCGCAGGCTATACCATCACTCTCGGCTACGAGATCTGTGGCGTGTGCGCGGTCGTCCACGAGGGAAGCGCGCTTTACTGGCATTCCAAGCTGTGCGAATGCCCATTCGACGCGAGATACGGCGAGCGCACCTGTCCACATGCGCCGCCATGATTGAAAAGGCGAGAGCGATCGCCGATCACGCACCGCGATCTTATTCAAGAATGTCGGGCTGTACGCCATACGCAGACCACGACTTTTGGCCGTGACGAACAACGAGCCAAGCGCTAACTGCGCACAGACGTTGTTCTCGTACACAAACCGTCGTACGACCTTTGGTGTCTCAAGGTCTTTGGCGCGAATGGCATATTGTATGCCGTGGCGGTACATCGCCTCAAAAAACAGGGCTGTTGCTTGACTGCCGCCGGAACGCTCTTTCAGCCAAGCGATGGTCTTGCAAACCAGCGAGCGCATGTGAGCCACGCGC
>CAYHRP010000006.1:0-17779 GCA_964359145.1 uncultured Gammaproteobacteria bacterium
CCTTTTTCAAGTACGCCCCCGTGTGCGACACCGACGCCTTCCACGCGATTTCCTCGGGTGTTCCCACGGCAACAACCGTGCCGCCGCCGTCGCCGCCTTCCGGCCCCAAGTCAATCACCCAATCGGCGGTTTTAATCACATCTAAGTTATGCTCAATCACGACGACGCTGTTTCCTTTGTCCACCAAACGATGCATCACCTGCAACAACTGGCGAATATCCTCAAAGTGCAATCCGGTCGTCGGTTCATCAAACACATACAGTACGCGCCCAAAGTGTCGCTTTGAAAGCTCCTTGGCGAGTTTCACGCGTTGCGCTTCGCCCCCCGAAAGCGTGGTCGCCGATTGTCCGAGTGTGACATACCCGAGCCCCACTTCGTCGAGCGCTTTCATACGGTCAAACACCACCGGAATATCCTTGAAGAAGCCGCGCGCTTCCTCAACAGTAAGCGCTAAAATCTCGTGCACATTTTTCCCGTTCCACTGTACCTCGAGCGTTTCGCGATCGAATCGTGTTCCCTTGCACACATCGCACGACACATACACCGTCGGCAAAAAGTGCATCTCGATGCCGATCTCTCCGTTTCCTTGGCAGTTTTCGCATCGACCGCCCGGCGTGTTGAAACTGAAACGTCCGACGCGATACCCGCGAAATCGCGCCTCGGGCGTCGTCGCCAAAAGCTCACGAATCGGCCCCCACGCGCCCGTGTACGTTGCCGGATTGGAGCGCGGCGTTCGCCCAATAGGCGCTTGGTCCACCATCTCAATGCGATCAATGTACGACATCCCGTCGATACTTTTGTGCGCCCCGGGCTTTGCCTTCGTGTGATGCAATTTGCGCGCGATGGCCTTGTACATCACGTCCTCTACAAGCGTGGATTTTCCCGAACCCGACACACCCGTCACGCACACAAACCGACGCAGAGGAATGTTCACGGTAATGTTTTTGAGATTGTGCGCCGATGCACCTTGAATCTTAATGGCGTCTTTGCCGATGTCGCGGCGCTTTTTTGGCACGTCGATTTTTTTGTCGCCGCGCAGATAGGCCGCCGTGAGCGACGTCGGATGCTCGAGCGCTTTGTCGAGCGTGTCGGCCACTACTACGGTGCCGCCGTGCACACCGGCGCCCGGCCCTAGCTCCACCAAAAAGTCGCTCGAGAGTATCGTGTCCTCGTCGTGCTCCACAACGATAATCGTGTTGCCGATGTCGCGCAGTTCCTTGAGCGTGGCAAGAAGTTTGTCGTTATCGCGCTGATGGAGTCCCACCGTTGGTTCGTCGAGCACATACAGCGCGCCCACCAATCGCGAGCCGATTTGCGACGCCAAGCGTATGCGCTGTGCCTCTCCGCCCGAGAGCGTCCCAGAACGGCGGTCGAGCGTGAGATAGTTCAAGCCAACATCGAGCATAAACGTGAGCCGACTTATTACTTCGTTCAGAACATTCTCGGCAATTTTCACCGTTGCTGTATCCAGTTTCAGCGACGTGACATACGCATGCGCCTGCGCGATGTTCATCGCTGTCACGTCGACGATACTTTTTCCTTGCACCCACACGTGCAATCCCTCCGGCCGCAAGCGCGCGCCGTGACACACATCGCAGAGTTCCTCGGAGAACAGCTCGCGCGTTCCAAGGCCATCGCACGCTTGGCACGCTCCGTGGGGAGAGTTGAAGCTAAACAGCCGCGGCTCAATCTCCGGAAACGCAAAACCGTCATGCGGACAGCTGAATTTTGACGAAAGCGTGAGCTCACGCGCTTTGCCGTAGAGCGTCGTCACCGTTCCCTCGCCCTGCGCAAGCGCCTGCTCCACCGCCTCGGCAATGCGAGAGCGCGTTTCTTTCGTCACGTCCGCCATCTCCCATTTGCTCAATGTATCAATCACAACTTCAATCGTGTGCTGACCGTACCGTTTCAATTTGATTTGTTCAGAGAGCGCGAAAATTTTTCCGTCAATGCGCGCTTTGGCAAAACCACTGTTGTACAGATTGTACAAGAGCTGATAATACTCGCCCTTGCGTCCGCGCACGACCGGAGAGAGGATGCGCAGCTCCTCACCCTTGGAAGCGTCAAGAATGAGATCCACCATTTGAGCCACGGTAAGACGTTCAATAGGCTTTTTGCACAAGACGCAGTGCGGCTTTCCCGTTCGCGCAAACAGTACGCGGAGATAGTCGTAAACTTCCGTAATCGTCGCAACCGTGGAACGCGGATTGCGCGAGTGCGCTTTTTGGTCAATAGAGATGGCCGGCGAGAGCCCCTCGATTTCGTCGACATCCGGCTTTTTCATTTGGCCAAGAAATTGGCGCGCGTACGCCGAAAGCGATTCCACATAGCGTCGCTGGCCTTCGGCAAAGATCGTGTCAAAAGCCAAACTCGACTTCCCCGAACCGGAGAGCCCTGTAAAACAAATGAGCTGGTCGCGCGGCAGCGTGAGGCTGATGTTTTTGAGATTATGCTCGCGCGCGCCTTTAATGATGATGTGGGTTTGCATGAGAGTGGGGCTATTAGCTATTGGCTTGTCGCGCCGTGAAGAGAACAGGTGTCTGGAAAGTCGATTATGTGCTAAGCAACGTCGAAGGGTTGCGGGAATGGGCGCTATTTGATTCAATGAGGGCTGAAAAACGATGAGTGAACTCATCCCGCGCGATAACATGCCCATTGAGGCGTGGTGGCGATTGTGGAAGTCCGGCGTACTTTTTGGATACGGCGGCGCCAGTGCGCCGATAGAACCGCGACCTGTTCAGGCGCCAAGTTCTGCTCCCCCGACGGACTACCGCGAGGAAATCCGTGAGACCATCATGGATGCTCAAGCACTGGCACGAGAGATTGCCGCAGAGCACGAGCCGAGCGCCGACTTGCAAGTGCCTACCGCGGGCCTTCGCGCCGGAACAGGCGTCGAGGATATTCCGAACGGTACACTGTATATCCTCGACCTCATCACGGAGCTCATGATCGCATTCCGAGCTTTCTATGAGCGATTCTGTGAGCTCGATTTTCCGATGCCGTGCAGCGATCGGTACCTCGTCAGCCTTGCCGATCGAGTGGTGCGTCTGCGTTTGCTCATTGTCGCCGTTCGGGCACAAGAGCATGTGGACGAGACGATTGACAGATATATCGTGGAGTACGTCACAAAGCTCATTCCCTGAACCCCCGCCCCCCTCAAGGCGGGGTGCCTTTTTTCTCCAGTTCCGTTTTTAATACCACTATCTCGTCGCGCAGAATCGCCGCCGTTTCAAAGTCCAAATCGCGCGCCGCGCACTTCATCTCCGCTTCCTTTTCTTTGATGACTTCTTCTATTTCATGCGGCTCGGCTGTAAGCTCAATCTTCAAGATGTCGCGCACGTCCTTTTCGTCACGTGCGCCGAGCATCTCGCGAATGTCGCCGATCTCGCGGTGAATCGTCTTGGGCGTGATGCCGTGCTTTTTGTTGTACGCCATCTGCTTGCGGCGACGACGCTCGGTTTCTTTGATGGCGCGGTCAAGACTGCCGGTCATCTGGTCGGCATACAGAACAACTTGCCCGCGCACATTGCGCGCCGCGCGGCCAATCGTCTGAATGAGCGACGTCTCCGAGCGCAAAAAGCCCTCTTTGTCGGCATCAAGAATTGCCACGAGCGACACCTCCGGCAAGTCCAACCCCTCGCGCAGAAGGTTGACGCCGACAATCACATCTATAACGCCCTTACGAAACTCGGTCAAAATCTTGATGCGATCGAGCGTTTGAATATCGCTGTGCAGATAGCCAACCTTCATGCCCTCCTCCGCCAAAAACGCCGACAAATCCTCCGCCATTTTTTTTGTGAGCGTCGTAACAAGTACGCGATCGCCGTCTTTGACGCGCTCTTTTATACGTGGCATGAGATCGTCCACTTGGCCTTGTGCGTCCTTTGTTTCCGACACCGGACGCACCAAGATCTCGGGATCAACGAGCCCCGTTGGGCGAATGAGTTGTTCCACCACTTGAGAGCTTTCTTCAATTTCACGCACACTCGGTGTAGCGGAGACATAGATGCGCTGACCGATCTGCTCGTCAAATTCGTCGGCGCTAAGCGGTCGATTATCCGCCGCGCTTGGCAGGCGAAAGCCAAACTCGATGAGGCTCTTTTTACGCGCACGATCCCCGTTCAGCATCGCGCCGATTTGCGGCAAGGTCACATGTGACTCGTCGATGAACGTGAGAAAGTCGTCCGGAAAGAAATCCAAGAGTGTGTATGGCGGCTCGCCGGGCTTGCGTCCGTCAAACCAGCGCGAGTAGTTTTCGATGCCACTGCAAAACCCCGTCTGCTCAATCATCGCCATGTCCTGCGTCGTGCGCCGCTCAAGACGTTCGGCTTCAAGCAACTTTCCCTCTTTCTCAAATGCCGCCGTCTGCTCTTTCATCTCGGCGCGAATGCCTCGGATAGCCCGATCACGCACAGAGGGTGACGTCATGTAATGGCGCGCGGGAAAGAGCCACAGATCGCCGTGATCTTTTTTGTGACGGCGCGTGAGCGCATCCAGCTCACGAATAGACGTTACCGCCCCGCGATCAAACTCCACGCGATAAAGCGTCTCCTCATTCATCGGCATCACCTCCAAAATATCGCCGCGAACACGAAACGTGCCGCGCTCAACGTCTGCTGTCGTGCGCTCGAATTGCATATCAATGAGCTGATGCATCGTCACATCGCGAGGCGTCTTCGCATTCGCCGAGATGTGCAACATCGACGCCTGATACTCTTCCGGAGAACCGACCGAGTAGATGCACGACACGCTCGCCACCACAATCACGTCGCGCCGCGACAAGAGCGCCTGCGTGGTGGCATGGCGAAGACGATCAATCTCGTCATTGATTTGCGCTTCTTTTTCGATGTACGTATCCGTGCGCGCCAAGTACGCCTCCGGTTGATAGTAATCGTAGTACGAAACAAAGTACTCAACGGCGTTTTCGGGAAAAAATTGGCGAAACTCCTTGCACAGCTGCGCGGCCAGTGTTTTATTGTGCACCACAACAAGCGCCGGACGCTGTGTTTGCGCGATGATATTGGCCATCGTAAACGTCTTGCCCGAACCGGTCACGCCAAGGAGCGTTTGCCGTTCGTCGCCACGCTCAAGACCACCAGCAAGCGCGCGAATGGCTTGCGGTTGATCTCCCGCCGGTTGATAGTCACTTTTAAGATTGAAAGACATAAAATGAAAATCCCTCGCAGACGCGTCTGCTAGGGGGTCATGGTCAATTATAGAAACATGCTAACACGCACTTTGGCCGCCGTCAAAGCAACTTCGGTTTACCTGACACACCTTTTGGCGATACGTTTCGCGCGATGTTTGATCGCTATGAAGCGTCCGTTACGCCTTTAACCGCCTCTACGGACTCGGCACCGAATGTTCTTTGTCAAATTCAGAGTACGAAACGCCACCACACATCGCCTCGACGGCTTGGCGTACGTGCGGAATCGTGTTTTCAGGCAGATCATCCATTGAGAACCACTTAAGCTCTTTACATTTGTGCGGTTCGCACACAAGTGGCACGCTATTCCAGTGCTCCGTCATCCAAAAGTAGTCCGCTCTATCCCCTGTCACATCGTGTGCCGCGCGATACATGGTGTGCACAAAATGTGTTTGCTCCATGTCAATATCAATACCGATTTCCTCCTTGATCTCGCGTACAAGCGCGGCAATGGGCAATTCACCCGGCTCAACATGCCCCGCAGGAACACCATACCAATCATCAAAATAGCCGCTCCCTTGCCGCAGTTGAAGCAGAATCTCATCTCCTTTTTTTAGAATGAGGTACACGGCCGGAACAGCCGAGTGTCTTTGTTGTGGCATAGTTTCAGTTATATCCAGTGATACCGTTTTATGACGATCGTCATAAAACGGTATCACGATAAAATGTGAGCGAGGTTCCAATCCAAGAGATTGGAGATAAACTCCAAAAACACTGTACGCTTATTATTTGTGTCTAACCAGTTCTCCGCATGTGAGATATGTTCTTTCACATCATAGAATGCCCCAATGAGCCGCGTGAATAAGCCAAGATGAGCCCAAAAGTAAAACGTCGAATAATCGAGCACTCCATCGGGTGGCTTTGAAGCATACCAATGATCAAGAAAAGCCTGAAAATCCGCGATAGACGAAGCCGGCTCTGCCCAAGCATCCACTCCCATCCGAAACCAGCGCGGCCAATAGACCCACCCCATATCATAGCCCCAAAAACGTAGACCCATCCGAGCGTTATCAATATATCCCAGCTTGCCATCGTTCATCAAAACCAAATTGTCATCGGCAAATTTCCACTTAGATGGATAAGACGCATCGGTGAAAAAAGCTCGATGGCGTTCAAAAACATTTATGACGCTTTTATGACGATCGTCAGAAATCAGTACTAACGCAGAAGTTAGGTGTTTTTCAAAATGCGTCTCTTGCGACACAAGCTGAGCGCACTTTCCCACTTCTTGCCATTCCCAAAACGCCGCAAAGATACGATCGAGAATCTCCTCGGAAGGAAATGAAGCGCTCGGTGTTTTGTCGGCATCAACAACAAGATCCCCTTCTAAATATTCTTCCAGCTCATAGATGGGCTCTGCGCTTGTTGCATACAATGCCGGAATAACGAAGTGTTTGCCAATCAACCCATCGGGAAACACCGCGGGATCGCGCCGTTCGCCTGAACGTAATACCCGAACACGCTTCTGCATATCCTCAACTAGACACACGTCCTTGTTCGGTTCGTGCTCATTGGTATCAAATACGCGAACGAGCTTGAGAGACAACTCTCGTAACAGACGTTCACGCAGAACAATTCCAGAATGTTCACTCGTCATAATGAGAGTTTACCACAAGAAAAAAATGAAACCGCTCTCCCGCGATTTCATTTCTCTGGCTCGGGGGCAGGGATTCGAACCCCGATAGCTGGGACCAAAACCCAGAGTCCTGCCGTTAGACGACCCCCGAACGCTCGGCGATGATGCCAAAAATTCTCCATCGCGTCAACCACACAAACCAAAACACCCGAGATTTCCCGGGTGTCTTGAAGGCATTATGCCGCCGACTCGTCTTCGCTTTCCACAGGGGCTACCGCGGGCGCCATGTCACCGCCCTCTTCCGAACCACCGGCACAATTCGCGCACTTTTCGACACCCTCGTCGACAGGCGCGTTACAGGCTGAACAAAATCCCATAGTTTTTCCGTTATGAATAATGGGAAACTCACTATAGCGAAAAAGGCTTCTCGTGTCAAACGTTCAAGTAACGCGACATAGCCACCGAGGCGGACACGACCGACAAAAAGGCTACTATCAAAAATTGGCCGCCAAACACCACGAGCCCATTAGATACAAAGAACGCAAAAAGACCAATAGACGCTGTACCAAAAAAGGTACTTATGGGCGGCTCAATCACTTGTAGAACCGGCAAAAGCGCCACCATCATGATGAGCGTGGAGATTATGCTAAATAGAAGTGCTTCCAACACAAACGGCAAACGGATGAATCCGTTGCTCGCACCGACCAGTTTCATAATGCCTATTTCTTCGCGATGCGTATAAATGGCAATACGAATGGCGTTAAAAACAATCAACGCCGCAATAAGCAAAAAGACGGCGCCAACGCCAAGGGCGAACCACTGAATACGTTGTGTCACCAACTGAATGCGCGTAATAATCCGTTCGTGATCATCAAAGTCCTTTTTTTCAATGGCATCGCCAAACTGTGGGTTATTAAGCGCTTCGAGTATAAAAGCAAAGTCCTCTGGATTTCGCGCTTGAATAACAAGCGAGCCGCCAAACGGATTGGATTCAATGGTGTTGAGCGCGCCGATAATGGATGCGTCACTTCGGTGTCGCTCGGTAAAACGTGCATAGGCCTCTTCCGAACTGATGTACTCTGCTGAACGCACTTGTGAGAGGTTGATAAGATATTCGCGCGCGCCTAAAATCGTCGTCTCTGTTGTTCCGCGCTTAAAGTACACGGATACATCAATGCGATCTTCCACTTGAGAGACGGCGGCCTGTGTAAGCACATGCACCACAACCAACATGTTAATCATGGTGAGCGTCAACACAAAAACCAATATCGTCGCGAGAGATAACCAGATGTTTCTCCAAAAGTTTTGAAGCGCGAACTTGAACGCGCGCAAAATCGTGCGAGCCGATTTCATGCCAAGACGTATTTACCGACTTTGTGATCCGTATGAACGGCGCCGTCTTTGAGCGTGACCACGCGGCGTCGAAGCCGATTAACGACGTCTCTGTCGTGCGTCACAAGAACAACCGTCGTGCCAAAGTCGTTAATCTTTTTGAGAAGGTCGATGATTTCATGTGCCGTAATGGCGTCGAGATTTCCCGTCGGCTCGTCGGCAATAAGCACCTTTGGCCGATGCACAAGGGCACGCGCGATCACAACACGCTGCTGTTCCCCGCCGGAGATTTGGTGCGGATACCGTTCCTCTTTTCCCTGCAGTCCCACGATGCGCGCCACTTGCGGCACTACTTCTCGAATACGCGCGCGCGGCTCACCGGCAACCTCAAGCGCAAAGGCAATGTTCTCGCCAACCGTTTTGCGCGGCAACAACTTGAAATCTTGGAACACCACTCCTATTTGGCGTCGCAAAAACGGAATCTGACTTTGATGAATGTTTGTAATGTCCCATCCGCCGATAGTAATGCGTCCACGCGTCGGACGCTCTTCGGCAATAAGAAGCTTTGCCAGCGTCGTCTTTCCGGTACCGCTCTGCCCAACAATAGAAATAAACTCCCCGGGCTCTACATGGAGATCAACACCCTGCAGGGCGCAGATATCAGGATGGTATTCCTTGTAGACGCGGTGGAGTTTTATCATGTCTTGAGTTTTTTTTTGAGCTGTCGTATTCTCTTGTCGCTTGATATAGTATAACAGATGTCACGTAGCGCGCCACTGTAGCTCAGTTGGTAGAGCAGTGCCTTCGTAAGGCAAAGGTCGGGAGTTCGAGCCCCCCCAGTGGCTCCACACAAAGCGCCCAGTTCATCTGGGTGTTTTGTTTAGGGACCCCTGCAACGGGGGCTCTATCGCTCAAACACTTTTATTTCCAGGGTGGCGCGGCGCTGTGCGATGAGATCATACAAACCAAGCTTGTCAACAGAAAACTCTTCGGTTCTAAGACGCAGATCGTCAACATGATCACGGCGCTCTAAAATCTTGAACACCATAAAGCGCTCGTCTGTCTCAATAATATCCGTCACCAATCCTATATCTGTCATACGCAACGCCTCGTGAGCCTCCAGAGGATACGCATCAAGAGACAGCAAGTACTCGTCGCGCGTTCCCGTATTGTCCATCCCCACAAAGGCAGAGGTCTGTGCAATAAGATCAAGTCGCGCCTGCTCTGCCAAGGCAAGAGGAGCGCTCTGAAAGTCATCGCTCTCCTTAAGAGCCACGTCCACGCGACGCGCGTACACGATAGGCTCCACGATGACAGCTATGAACACATTTTTTGTCCATCCAAATCGTTGTTCTATATCTTCAACAAGTTTCATTTCACTTCCACGATCCGCCGCCATGGATTGGTACAGTACCTCCACTTCCTCGGCAATATCGTCCACACCCAGTTCAACGGCAAGCTGTCTCACAATCTCCTGTGTGATTTTGCGATCAAGAATACGATCGTGGAGTCGCTTGGCATCGAGCGCATCAAGCGCTCCGGCCGTTTCATAAAAATGCGTCCACCCATCAAGCTCTATCTGAAAATCTCGGTTCAAGATTGTTTCGGCGCCAACGCGCGCAACGGGAATCGGAAACGTGCGGCCCAAGAAAGATGGCAACGACGTCCCGGAAGATGAATGAGACAGTGCAAACAGAAACACGGCGCCAATGCACGCAATCAAAACGATCCAAAGAACGGTGCGGGCCACTAAGAACACCGCTCGAGTTACCGGAAGCGATCGCGAAGCAAACGCCTGTTCGGGAAGAGGCGAGGGACCGACAGGCTTCATAAGCGCGCAGGAAAGAAAAAGTCTATCCAAAGTTGCAAAGGCAATTTCCTCTGTTCAGAATCCGAGACGCTTTGCGGCAACGTGCTTAGCGCTTCGTCAATGTAAATCGCCGTTTCCCCCGGACGCTTTTGTGAAAACGATTCGCGTGCCTCCTGTTCCAAAAACGCTTCCGAGGAAACAAACACAAGTTGACGCTCAAATGATCGATTGTCGGAAGACAGCCGATCGCGTTCCGCTTCAAGCGCCGCAATTTCGCGATAAAACGACGCTTGGCGAACGAACACACGACCGACACTGAATCCCAGCACGACGACAACCGCAAGCAAAGCAACCAATGTGCCCGTGCGCGTGAGGAAACGACGCATGTTGTGAATGGTTCGCGTCATGTTACATCGATATGTCTCCGCGAAAATGTTCCGTCGCCCGACGTGCGTTTGGGAACGTCTCGCAACTCATGAATAAGACGCGTGAGATGCTCGGGATGTGCCACGGGAGAAAACCGCATGTCCGGCACCACGCCTCGAAACACGACTCGGACCATCCCGATGAAAAACAGCTTCCCGAACATCCCATAGGAACGGTACGCCACATCTTGAATCGTCAAAACGGAAGCATCACACACCGTGCGGTTCAACAAACCTCGTTGTTCAACAAAGATAACTCGCTCTGATGTCAGAACACACACGGTTCCTCGCCAAACCACGGCAACGATCACCACCATATACGCCCCGCATCCGGCTAAAACCACAAGAATCAAAACGCCAATCGGACCAAACGCCATGAGCGGAAAAAACACGAAAAACGGCAGCATGAGAAGAGAGACACCGGCGCCAATGCGCGGTAAAAACGGCAGAAGAGCCATGCGCTCCACATGCACGATGCGCTCGTTGAGAGTAAGTTTCACTCCGCGAATAGTCATACATTGTCTTGCATGAGAGAGAGCGCCTCCTTCACGAACACGCGATCATCGCTTGGAATTTTTCTTCCCCCAGCCACGACCATTACCGGCTCCGATCCCTTCCCTGTAACAAGCACCATGTCTCCCATTTTTGAGAGTGAGATCGCTTTGCCGATAGCCTCACGCCGATCGAGAATACGAAACAAGTCGACACCGTCTCTCTTGCCGTGCGCTACCGCCCCATCAGCCACATCATCGATAATCTCCATCGGATCGTCATCGTACGGATCCTCGTTCGTGACGATAACCACATCGTCGTGCAAGGCGGCCAATGTCCCGACTTGCGCACGCGCCGCCACATCGCGCCCCCCTCCCGCCGAACCCGTCACATGGATGATACGCGCAGGATCAAACAGTGCGACAACTTCGTAGAGCGCTTTGAGCGAATGCGGTTCCGGCGCATAGTCCACTACGACTGTCACGCCGCCTTTTTGAAACGTTTCGAGCCTCCCTGGAATTGGCGTCAGGGCACTCACAGGACGCTGAAGCGCCTCAAGACTCGCGCCAAGCGACACCACCACCGCTATGGCACAGAGCGTGTTGTGCAAAGAAAATGTCCCAATGAGCGGCGTACGAAACGTCACGCCCTGAAGAGAAAATTGACTCCCTGTTTTTGTGAGTTCAACCTCGTCTGCTAAAAAGCGCTCGTCCGTCAGCACATCAAACACGCGCTGATCGGAACGCCCAAACCCCACGACACGCTCCACGCCCACGGCCGCAAATTCCGCCGCAAAGGCGTCATTCACATTGATAACGCTCACCCCTCCGGGCTTCCCCGCCAGTGTTTGAAACGCCTTGAGCTTTGCCGCTTTGTAGTTTTCAAACCCCCCATGCGCTTCTATATGCGTCGGCGCAAGATTCGTGAGCACCATCACATCGTACGCAATGCCAACGTGGCGAAACTGCGCCACGCCTTGTGACGACGTTTCCACCACCGCGTGCGTACAACCAGCGCGCACCATCTCATTGAGAAGTTTTTGTGTCTGAAAGCGCCCGAGCATCGTCATCTTTTTGTCGTTTGTCGTTACGCGATCCTTGACGCGCCATGAGTCCGTGGATGTCCATCCCACGGAGTGCCCAAGCGCCATTAAGAGCTGTCCAGTCAGCTGCACGGTGCTGGACTTCCCGTTGGTGCCCGTCACACCGATGACTATCATCTTCCGCGCGGGAAAGCGAAAGATGAGCGTCGCCAACAGCGAAAGCGCGAAGTGATACGCTAAAAGCGCTCGTGAAGGAACAAATCGTTTAATGCGATGGAGCATACACACGGTGTCGGTGACGGCGATAGATAAGCAAATCTTTTGCGAGTTCAATGCCAATCAACTTTATCACGGCAAGTGCGCTAATCAACACCCAGTCCAAACCGTTCAGGCCTACCGTCCCAAACAACGCTTGCAAAGGCGGCGCGTACACAACCGCCACTTGAATCACCACCCCCGCTCCAACGGCCGCAAGCAGCCACGAATTGCGAAACGGGTTCACGCGAAAAATAGTCGTCCGAAAACTGCGAATGGCAAACACGGACATGAGCGAA
This sequence comes from uncultured Gammaproteobacteria bacterium, assembly GCA_964359145.1. GTDB lineage: Bacteria > Patescibacteriota > Patescibacteriia > UBA9934 > UBA11717 > 2-02-FULL-53-10. Next base: position 12,438 of record CAYHRP010000006.1, read on the forward strand.
TCTAGGGCCAGCGCCGAAAACATAATGGTCTGCAAATGCGCCGTCAGCGTTTCGCTTCCCTGCAACAATATGAGGTAGAGGACAAACATCCCCACGTCGGTGATCATGCCAACTAAGAAGATCATGAGCTTCATGTCTTTGTTCAAAACCGGCTCGCTTTTTGGACGCGGCTTCTGGCGCATGACATCTCGCTCCCCCGGCTCTTGCGTGAGCGCCATGAGCGGAAACCCGTCCGATACAATGTTTATCCAAAGAATTTGAGCGGCGGTGATGGGAATGGGAATGCCAAGAAGCACAGCGCCGGCTACAAGCACGAGTTCGCTGAAACTGTCGGAGAGCAAATACACAATCACTTTGCGCATGTTGTCAAACAAAACTCGCCCCTCCTGCACCGCCGCGGCAATGGTAGAGAGATTGTTGTCCAAGAGCACCATATCCGATGTCTCCCTTGTGACGTCCGTTGCCGAGCCGACCGCTACGCCGATATCGGCCGCTTTGAGTGCGGCCGCGTCGTTGACACCATCGCCAATCATCGCCACCACGCCTCCTTCCGCGCGCAACGCGTTCACGATACGAACCTTATGCTGCGGCTCCACGCGCGCATAGATATCAATGTCGCGAACGCGCGTCCGTAGCCCTTCGTCTGTCAATTCATCGAGATCACGTCCGATCAATAGGCGCTTTGCGCTCACAGGAATGCCAACATGCCGCGCTACACTTGTAACCGTGCTTGGATGGTCGCCAGTGATCATCACCACGCGCACGCCCGCATGCCTCAAGCGCCGCAGAGATTCTGTGGCATGTTCGCTAATGGGATCGGAGATCCCCACGATGCCAAGACAGGTAAGTCCGTCTTCGTTGACCTCTTTTGCCTCATCTTTAACGGCAACCGCCAGCACGCGCAAACCGTCCTGCGCAAGCGCATCCGCCGCGGCTTCAAGGCCATTCGTATGCTTGCAAAGCGCGAACACGGCCTCGGGAGCGCCCTTGACGATGAGACGCGTTTTGGAAGCGCCCGTATGAAGCGTTGCCATATATTTTAATGCGGATCGGAATGGGATTTCCGCGCGGCGAGGGAATTGGTCACGTTTTTCCTCCACGTTCAACCCCACTTTGAGGGCGCCTTCAAGCAAAGCCACTTCCGTTGGATGGCCAACCGTCTTGCCCTCCGTCACGGAAGCGTCATTGTTGAGCGCGAGCGCCACAAACATGTCGTACACGTCGTCCGGAATACGTTCATCCATCACCACATCGTGCTTTGGCGTGACGGCGCGCGCGACGCTCATGCGTCCTTCCGTGAGCGTCCCCGTTTTGTCGGTGCACACAACCGACACGCTCCCGAGCGTTTCGGCCGCCACCAAGCGCCGAATCAGCGCCTTACGTTTGTGCATGCGCTGCATCCCAATGGCCAACACCACCGTAAGCGCCACAAGCAACCCCTCCGGAATTGCCGCCACAACCAACGCCACCGACACCTTGAGCATCTCCTCTGCGTCGTATCCAAGAAGCCTTCCGAGCACGTACAGGACAATGGCCATCCCCAAAACCAGCGCGCTCAAAACTTTTCCAAACCGCTTGAGTTGAAACTGAAGCGGCGTAGCCTCATCGGGCGTCGTTTGCACAAGTTGCGAGAGTAAACCGATGCGCGTCCGCTCTCCGATTGCCACAACCATTCCCTCAATTTTCCCGTCCACAACCGTCGTCCCCTTGAACACCATATTTGTTCGATCGCCAACGTTCACATCAAGAGGCAGAACACCGACATGCTTAGCAACGGGAAACGACTCCCCCGTCAAAAGTGCCTCGTCAACTTGCGCTTCCAATGCTCGAATAACGCGCATATCCGCCGGAGTGCGCGAACCGGGAGTCAAGAGCACTATGTCGCCTGAAACAAGCTCGGATGCATTTACGCGTTGCACAAGACCTTCGCGCCGCACCGTCGCCTCGTGCACTTCGTACGATTGAAGCGCTTCGGAGGTCTGTTCTGCCTTCGCTTCCTGAACAAAGCCAACAACAGTGTTAATGAGAATAGCGATAGCAATAATCACGGCATCACGCCACTCTCCAATAAAAAGGCTCAAGAGCAGTGCACCACACAGCACCATCATGAGCGGTCCGGCAAACTGCCGCAAAAAAATCGCCACACCGGTAATGCGCCTTGCTCGCGGGAGCTCGTTTGGACCTTCCTGCTTTGCGCGCGCACGCACTTCGTCCATCGAAAGACCGTCTTGCGTCACCGCAAAATGCTTCAAAACATCTGCCACAGATTGATGGTGAAAGTTGTTTTGCATACGCGTCAGTGCCGTGCGGTACGATAGACCTCCACGGTTTGCTCGGAAATGCGATCCCACGAAAAATGCGTGCGAACAATCGTGCGCACTTCCTTGGCCGCCTGCGCCACTTCATCCGGATGCTCCTCCAACTGTTGTAGTGTAGCCGCCAAAACTTCAACGTCGCGATTTGCAAAAGTGAATCCCGCATGATGTATCGCCTCAAGATTTCCCGGGATGTCTGACACAAGAACCGCCGTGCCATATCCCATGGCCTCAATGACCGAAAGCGGTAGCCCTTCGCTCTCGGACGGCTGGCAATAGAGATACGCATGGGCGTAAAACTCCGGTAACTCTTCTTGTGGACGAAAGCCAAGAAAGCGTATGCGCGCGTCTCCCTGTGCGTCGCGTTTGAGCGAAGCCATGTAGATTTCTTCGTGTGCGGCCGACGCGCCGATGATGACAAGTTGCTTGTCCGTTTTCACGCGCCGAAACGCGCGAATGAGATGATGGAGCCCCTTCACTGGCAGAATACGTCCGACAAAGAGGATGTATCCGTTCGGTTTCAGTCCCTCTTTGAGGATGCGCGCCTTCGTGCGAATCGTCCGCACTTCTGCACCATTTGGAATAAAAACGGCTTCCGTGCGATAACGATCACGGCAAAGAATCTGAATGCCATGCGAGACAGCAATCGTCATGTGCGGAATGCGACACGCCGCCCATTCGCCTATGTGTAAGATGACACGCGCGACAAATCCCCACTTTTGATGCAAACGATCCTGCGCGTGAAATGTTACGACAACAATAGCGTTCCGTTTGAACACGCGAGGAATCCATGACAAAAGCGCCGGCCCCACTCCGTGGTAATGCACGACGTCGACGCGCTGAAACAGAACGTCTATCGATGACAAAAACACATGCGCGATGGCCTCCAGATGCTTGGTGTAAATCGTCGGTAAAGCGCGCAAACGTACGCCCTCTTTGTATCGAACATCCGCATCTTGATACCGTGGGCGGATATATACGAGCACATGATGTCCCGCGCGAACCAAACGCGGCGCAAGCTCGTGGACATGCGTCTCAATGCCACCGCCGCGCTCTCTTGGCTCAAAACTTTTTTGCCCCAAAAACGCAATGTTCATGGGCTCAAGTATAGCACGTGCAGAATAAAATCCCCTGCAATGATGGCATTTTGGGGAATCTGTCTGTAGTAAAAGATACAAAAACAGTCGCCCGGCCACATGTGTAGCCGGGCGAGAAGATCAGGGCACCGACGACGGGCCAACCCCCATCGTCATGCTCTGCGAAAACGCTTCCATACCTGCCGTGGAAGCAGCAGAGAATTGACCAAGGCGCGACATACCGTCGTACATCGCCTCGGCGTCCCGTTCCAAGACCATGATCAGGCGGTCTGGGATTCCCATAGACCTGAACATGGCGCGAAAATCCGTCTGGCCGTCCGAAACGCCGCACCCAACTACGATGTGCTGGCCGGACTCCAGCATCTTACTCACGCGATGACTCACTCGAGGCGCCGTGATGCGTCCGCTGTCGTTATCAGCACCATCACTCATGATCACGGTGATGGTGAGCGCGTCTGCACGGTATAGCTTCGCGTACTTGCGAGCCGATGCTTCCGACACGCGCAACGCATGGCGCGCCTCGCGAAACAGAGGCGTCCTGTATCCGTCACGGAACCAGTCATTGTCCATGACCGGCCGCGTCTCGCTCATCGCACCGTATTTGCGGCCAATCTGCCTCTGATTGAGCGTCGTAACGCGCAGAAAGGTTGGCATAGCGTTCGGATCACGTGCACACAATTGATCGCGGAACGCATTCGCCCCGCGCGTAATCGCCGCGACGTTCCCTCCGAACGAAATGGACTCCGAGTCGTCAAGCAACAAAGTTACCAACACCACAGCATTCCATTCAAGCTGTACGGGAAGTTTGGTCATCGTCCTGTTTCCAAGACCACTCCACCACGAATCACGGAGCCTGTCAACACCAATAGGGGCCTCTTTATATAAAAAAGCACGCCCTCCAAAGGCGTAAACCCCATCCACATAATAAAACGCCTGCCTCCATACTTATTGGAACAGGCGGATTTGGTTGGTGCGCCGGGCGGGATTCGAACCCACGACCTTGGGCTTAAAAGGCCCCTGCTCTACCAACTGAGCTACCGGCGCAAGATTTGCGAAACATGAACTTGGCAAAATCTCTTCGATACACATTGAGAAAACACGCGGTGGAATATATCAAAAAAGGACTTCCCTGTAAACACTACTCGCTTAACAGCCGTCGATAGCGAAGCTCACGGCGAAATTGACGCTGTGTGAGAGACGCACACGATTCAAGTTGCGGAAAGGGCCCGAACGAAACGCCCGCGCTGTCGTAAGCGGCCAACACCTCACCATCATCCCCATACACAACAAGAGCAAGCTGTCCGGATATGTCCTCACGGCACCGCGCGTAAGACGCACCAATCGTCGGCTCGTGCTCTACGGAAAATGTTTGAACACCCTTCACAAACCAAGCACTAAGAAGAAAGGTCAATGAGAAAAACAGACTCCCCATCATACATGCGTCACATGAAACACGCCGTCATCTTCTTCCGTATCGTCTGAATCGTCGTTTGCACTATTGCCACCATCCCTCGCCTCCAACGGTCCGTCCATACCTTCGGCATGGCCACCAAGCGCGCGCTTCAGTTGCTCCTCAATGGACTCCATAGCGCCCGACTCGCGCTCCTGCGAAATCGGTTCGACAGCCACATCGTTAACATTCGACACGGCGGTCGGTTTCGCCCGCACCCATTTCGCCGCCGACTCGCCTGCAAGCGCCAATACGCCGTCGGCAATCTTTTTGGTGCCATCTTTTGGAAACGCCAGTTTCAAGTTCGCGGCAAGTCGAATCTGCACATCTTCGTCGTCCATGACGGATCGAATGGCGGACAGAAGCACTTGCGGCGTCGTCTCCGTTTGATCCAAGACGAGCGCACTCTGATGTTCGTACAAGAAAAACGCATTGTCTTCTTGATGCGAGTCGGGAATGGGAATAACGATCGCCGGCTTG
>CAYHRP010000007.1:0-3981 GCA_964359145.1 uncultured Gammaproteobacteria bacterium
CAGAATACAACCTCACGGCATCAACTCCTTGAGCCAACCTTTTACCATGTGCCCAACACCTCCAACACTACCCATTTTACCAAGCATGCTAGAAAGCATATTTGCTCCTGCTTGCGCCTGAATGTCCTCTGCCCATTTTACCAAACCAATAGCCGTCGAGAATGCCACATCATTTATCTGCTCAACGGCAGAAGTAACACCAAGAGGCGTTCCCGGAGTGACTGGGAGCCGCAGAATATTTTTTGCCACTTCCGCAATACCCGAGAGTCGCGCTCCGCCACCTGCCAGAAATGCGCCTCCCGGAAGAAGGCCGGATCGGTCAATTTTGACAAGTTCGGCATCAACAAGCTCAAAAATCTCCTCACAGCGCGCCCTAATAACGTTTGTCAAGAACGTATGCGTGCACGACTCGTCGCCCATTCCGCCGAATTCGATAACCGAAAGTTTCAATCCTTTCTCCACACGCGAAACAGAAGCGGTGCCATATCGCAACTTCATTTTTTCGGCAACATCAATTGACGTACGTAAGGCTATAGCGATGTCGTTTGTAATGTACTCCGCGCCCACAGGCAAAACGGAAACGTGTACGACATCTCCTTCTTCATACACAATAACACTGGTGGTTTGTGCGCCGATGTTTATAACAACACTCCCGAGTTCCTTCTGCTTTGGAGAGAGAACAGCCTCTCCCGTCGCCAAAATTGAGAAAACAATATCGTTAATGTCAAGTCCCGTGCGATAGACCGACTTGGTCACATTTTTTATCTGCGACGTAAGCCCTTGAACAATTAATGTATCCACCTCAAGACGAATGCCCGTCATCCCGATAGGGTCCTTCACTCCTCGTTGTCCATCTACGGTGAAACTCTTAGGAATGACATGAAGAATCTCATGATTTGTTGGAGTTGCAACCGTTCGCGCCGCATCAATGGCTCTATCCACGTCCTCTTCTCGAATTTCCCCATCACTCCTTGCCACACCCACAACACCCTTGCTCTCCTGTGCAACGATACGCGTACTGCCGATGCCAACCCAAGCGCTCGCTATCGGTTGGCCCGTCATTCGTTCGGCGTGCTCCAAACATTTGGAAATACTCGCGACCGCATCGTCAATGCCGCTCACCGACCCCTTTGAGATTCCCTGCGAAGGCACTTCCACCGCACCTAAAATCGTCAAATCTCGCACGCCACGTTCGCGCGAAATTGATTGCCCAACGACCATTCGAATGGAAGACGAGCCGATGTCAAGACCCGTCAAAAGCCCGTGTTGTGCCATAGCAGAAATATAATGAAAGCTGAAGCCTGTCTCATAGTGTGATGTCTATAGTATGCGGTCAGAAGGCGCGAAAATCAAGCCCCAAGGAGACGGAGAAAATACGGAACAAAGATGACGAGCCCTACGATTGCCGCCACACCGGACACGAGCAGTACGGCCGCCGCCATCATATCCTTTATATCACGAACCATCGGCTTGAGTCGCGGACTCAAGCCGTCCGCCATACGCTCCACGACCGAATTGAATAATTCAAGCGTCAAAATGGCTACGCACAAAAGGAGAAGGAGAATAAATTCCCACGGTTTGACGGCAAACAAAATGGCGAGCACAAGAACAAGAACGGCTACAGAAAGTTGAATGCGCAGATTTCGTCCGGAAACAAAAGCCACATGCAATCCGCGCATCGCATGTTTAAGACTCCAATAAAAGCGCCGCATAGCGTGAGGGCTATAGAGATTGCAAACTGCGATCTTGTAGGCGAAACATGCGCGCCGCTTTGGATGGCGTGTCGTGATCGTACCCGAGAAGATGCAAAAGCCCGTGCGCAAGAAGCAGATCAATTTCCTGCCGCACGGAAGCGCCGCGCGCTTGTGCTTGCTGTTTCGCGCGCGGATAATACACGAGAATCTCACCAAGATAGCCATCGCGGCCAGAAAGCGCATCGCTTGGAAACGCCAACACATCGGTAACCCCCCGTCCGCCATAGTACGATTCATTCAAGCGCCGCATCGCCTGCGCGTTCACAAACGCAATGGAGACAGAGGAACGCCCAGCCCTTTTGACCGTCCGAAGAACAGCGCGAAACACGGCAACGATGCGACGACGCGGCATCCGCTGTCCTCCTTTGAGAGAACCAAAATTTACTTCAACCATAGACATCACCCTATAAAACAGAACGTATAGTCATGGTGACAGACGCTCTACACTGTTAATCATCATCTCCATGGTTTGGCGGTATTCCACACGATCATGATCGCCTAACTGATAGGTAACTATGAGAAGCTGATCGTCCGAGAGACGCACATAGGACGTAAGCTGATCCTTTGTCCACGCCGATACAAACCCCTGCTTCGTGCGCGTAGAATCCAGCGTTACCTGCTGTGCAACCGGCGTTTGAGACTGATACCATTCAAGAATGGTCATCGTCGGCGCAATCGGTTGCAAAACCATCTGAAATGTTTCACCGGTCGGCACACGAACAAGAAGCTGTTTTCCATCCGCGCGAATGACGCGATCCCAATCCGTCACGACGAGAAGCGCATAACCAAAATCCGTCGGCGCGACACGTTCAACAATACCCGTTTCCACCAGACGCTTCGGATCAGTGCCTGTCGGATCGTACAAATGATGCACCTCGTTCCCGTCAATATGTGCGTCGCCGTCCGTATCGGGACGCAGTTCGTGCGAGCCGTAGAGCTTCTCTTCCACGTCCGTGAGTCCATCGCTGTCAGAATCCTTGCCCGGATACACACCATTCCCGAATGGATTTGCGAGAGGTATCGGCTCGGAAGGTACGACCGGCGCGACGATGGGTACTACGATCGGCACAATCGGAGGAGGCGGAAGGGGCAACACCGGCGTTTCTGTGGCCATCTCCGGCTCTTCCAAAGAGTCAAGCAAAAACCACCCTCCCAAGCCAATACCAACAATGATCACGACGCCAACCGCAATCAGCCAAACAGGAAAACGCACGCGCCATTTTGGCGGCGGCGGTTTGAGTGGAGACTGCACGGCTTCACGCGGCGTCATCACCACGGGTTTTGGAACGGGCCTAGGCGTTGGAACCGTCTCCACGGCCGCCATAACAATCGGTTGGTCAAACATCTTGCGCGTCAGCCCATCCTTGCCACGAAACGCTTCCGGCATCACAGAAACCAAGAGATGCCCATCCTTCGGTTGCATCTTCTCGGTTGCCTCCATAGATTTCTGCCGCTCATCCATGATGTGTGAGCGTTATTCGCGCGGAACTTCAAAGAGCTTTCCCGAACCGTTTGGATCGTATCCGTTTGAGACCTCCTCGCCATCCATATACGAGTCGCCGTCCGTATCGGGATTGAGCGGATTGGTGCCGTATACCTGAATTTCTTCGCGATCAAACAGCCCGTCGTTATCCGTGTCCGGTTTGCGTGCGGACGTTCCGTAGCCCGCTTCCTCAACATCGCTCAAGCCGTCTCCGTCACTGTCCACAGGCTGTGGCGGAACGATTTTGTCGTCCAAAACCGGCGTCGGTGTGATGGTGACCGTCCCCTCATTGCGCTCCACATTCGGCGTTGTCGTGCGCGTCGGGGTCGGCGCTCCGACCGACGGCGCTTGCGGGATTGTTTCCGATTCGGATCCACGACGAAAGACGCCAAAGGCGAAAGCCAAGCCCACAGCTACCCCAAGCAGTACGATGATGGCCACAATTCCAACCAAGAGTCCCTTGTTTCCTCTCCGCTTCGGCATGGCTGTCACGGATGCCGCACCGACGTCGAGAGCAGACGATGATGGCGACGGCAAACTTCCCGTATCAATCCCTTCAAACGGATCCTCCGCGAGATCGGGGTTACCCAACGTTCCAGGCATGGGAGGCACCGATTGACGAGGTGGCTCCTGCGCTTCTGGCAATTGCACTTCATTGGCTATCGGCTGAAGCGATGGTGCTAAACCGTCTCCTGTTGGTAAATTTTGTGGTGCGTCATCAAACATATGTTAGGGCTATTGGCT
>CAYHRP010000007.1:4081-16212 GCA_964359145.1 uncultured Gammaproteobacteria bacterium
CTCCTGTTGGTAAATTTTGTGGTGCGTCATCAAACATATGTTAGGGCTATTGGCTTTTGGCTGTTGGCAAAGTCATAATATCACAGTCTCCCTTCTCCATTCGGATTGAAATCATTCTCGACTTCTTCTCCGTCCGCATATCCGTCCCCGTCCGTGTCTCTCTCGAGCGGATTTGTCTTGTACACGTTTACCTCCTCCCCGTCGCTCAAACCGTCGCGATCCGTATCGAACGCGGCCCCATCAGTGCCAAGCGCGGCCTCTTCCCCACGCGTGAGACCATCGAGATCTTCATCGGTTTCCAAGAGATCCTCAATATCGTACACGCACGAAAATTGAGCTTCCTCGTCAAACTGATCACACGCAGAAACGTTCCCCGACGCCACCGCTTGACGATAGGCTTCCGCATCTGAACACAAAAAGTCGTCAATGCCAAAAGCGGCACACTGCCCAAGACGTACCGCCTCTTTTTCAATGTTCGCGCGACAACGCTCCTGTAATGTGGTGGAAGAAATACGTTCGCACAGAGAGAGTTGCATCTGCCGCGTCGCCAAGCGCATATTGACGCTGTCGGTGCACGCGTGTCTCTCTTCTCCAGATAGCCGACCGCATTCGTTCGGATTTTCCCCATCAAGTGCAACGAGCGACACGCAGTTTGCAAACGCCTCTCCCTCAAGCGCCTCGCAAAGTGAAGCATCCGACAAACGCCGCGCTTCACGGTTCACCGCCGCCGCTGTGCATCCGTCCGGATTCTGCTCCGCCGCACACGATACGCGGGCTCGCTCAATCGTGGACACGCTCTGTGCGACTTGCTCGCGATGCTCCCGCACGCTAGGCCGCACGGTCGTGCGCACAACAACAAGCACAAGCAATACAAGAGCAATCGCGGCGGCAATGAGGATAAGCGTTCGTTTTGGTATGACGACCATGTAAGATATGTAAGCGAGTCTCAACGCGAAGAAAGACGTTTACGGCGGACAGTGCATGAATCGGATATTGCTCAAATTCACTCGTCCGATGCCATTGAAATCAAGGCGAAGTTCGGCAATCGAATCCTGTGTCGGATCGCATGCAAATCCGGGCGGAAGCGGAATCTGTATCGCCGGGCCCTGGTTCAGCGTCGCGCTCGAAGGATTTGATGAATCTCCAACCGCAATATCAGCATTCAATATATCGTCAATAATCTCTTGTGTCATTTGTTCAAACGCGTCAGCGCTGTTGCCTTGATATGCGTAATCTCCGCTGTCCAAACATGCATCTTCAAAACTGCCGGCGTTCAAGATGCCCGTGCAACTATTGGACCATGGCGCAACGGCAATAAACGGCGTCCCCACAGGAAAAGCGGGGCAATTGCTTGACCAAAACTGCATCGAGCGCGTGGCGCACTGTTGGCGCGTCGAAGAGTTTGGACCGAAGTACGCCGTATAGACCACAATCCCGTCATCTTTCATGGCATCTGTTGCCGTCGTCACCGCATCAGCAACCGTATCACACGCCGCCGCGTATCGGTTGCCTCCCGGAGCGCCTTGACACCACGGCACACCATCTGAAAGCAAAATGGCCACTCGGCGATGATCGGCCGGATATTGCGCTAATATTTCTTTCGCCAAAAGCATGCCGCCTGCCAGCGGCGTACTTGAACCGTTTGGGCTTGGCGGCGTTGGAACAGCATCAATCGCGCTCAAAAGCGTTTCGTGGTCCGTAATATCGCGCGGCAAAGATTCAATACACGCCGTGACGCCCGAGCGTACATGTCCAGACGCATCCGGATCGATCTCCACCCAGTTGTCCGGCCAAGCAAATGGCGAGCCGTCATAGTACGGCTGAACACCGCAGTTCAGGTTCCCCGCCTCGGGATCGTAGCCACTGGAAATACTATCGCTTGAACCGCCGAACGACACGAGTCCCATACGCACCACGCCCGGATACTGATCAAATAAATTGTTCACAGACTCTTCAATCGCCGATTTGGCAATCTCCCAGCGCGTACTACTTCCAAGCGTATTGGTCATACTCGAAGACGCGTCAAGCACAAACACCACTTCCATTTCCGGATACGTGAAGTCGTACTCCACGTCAGCCAATATCGTACTGCCAACGCGGCACGCCGGGATTTGTATCTGCGCCATATCCGGTGAATTGGAGAATTGACACACTTCCCCGCTTACACATTGTAAGGTGGTTGTGCACGGCGTCGTATACTGGCTTTGCGCGTAGTTCCAACACTGTCCATTCGTCTGATAACTGTAGAGCGCCAACTCATCGTCAAACGGTTCGCCCGGCACCGGAATAGCATCCAAGGTGTTGTTTGAATACCATGGCTGGCCGAGCACAAACTGCGTTTGATAACTTGAAGGACATGAACTCCCGCACGACACATCACACTGTGAAGTCGCGCATGTGCCCGAACCGCATGAAAACGCCGATGAAAGCGACGACGAGTTAAAACAGGTCTCTCCGTTGCGAGTGCCGCCATTGCACGCCCCGAGTTCTAAGCAAATATGTACATCGTTGCCAAAGATAAATGTACTCCCAATGTTGGCATTGGCACATATACCGTTGAGCGCTCCCAGGTCATCGTCTGTGCCTGTGTTGTTCACCCAATAGCGCGGTGGCGACCCGTCGCAAATCTCGCCTCCGTCCACCTGCCCATTTCCACAGAAGCCCCCCGACACCGTGGCATACGTACAGCTTGAGGTGCAATAATTGCACGAGTCGGCGTACCCGGGCGTACAGAGAGTGCCATTGGCTTCGGCGCCAAAATCGCAACTTTCCGTCACCGAATTGATGTATCCGTCTCCGCACACGTTCGTTCGGCACAGATTCGTGCATGCGTCATTGTTATTGAGATTGGCGTCATCACACTGCTCGCCCACGTCGGTATTGCCGTCGCCACACGAGCCAACTTGCGCGCACGCGTCCGCATTCACCGGCGCCCAGTTGTTCCACTCGCACGTCGATGCCCCGCACGCGCGCGAACGTTGTGTGCCAAACTCCGTGCATGCGCCTTGCGGACAATTCGCGTTCGTCGTACAGACTAAATCGGCATTGGGACCTCCAACACAGAATGAACGATTCGCACACGCATTAGCCGAGGCTGAACCTCCGCATGTTTCAGCCGGATTGTCGCAGGAAGATGTACACCTATCCCACGAGCTTGCTGACGGATTTGTCGCGTTGTAGCAGAGCGCGCCGGCCCATGGTTCGTAGCCTCCATCACATTCTTCGTAACCATCTTGTAACTCGTCGTCGCCGCATCGCGGTCCGCCGAGCGTCGTGCAATCAAATGAGCAACCGGCTGCCAAACTCGACGAGCTATTGTATTGACCGTTCTGCGCGCCCAAATCGCACGCCTCCACACCATTGACAATGCTGTCGCCGCAATACTGCCCAGACGCGAATGTACAACTGACCCCACAAAAGCCATACAAGCCATTGAATGAACCATCGTCGCATTCTTCGGCGGAGGGAGCGTTAAAATCACACACCTCGCCAGTCTCGGGACACACCACACTGCTTGTACACTGTATGCCAGATACCGAGCAAACGCCCTCGACAACGCCGTTGCCGCATCCCGTTTGTACGCATGCCGAATCTGGCGCACTATCGCCGTCCAAGTCGTTTGTGAATCCGGAGCACGTGCCGTTACACCCCGTCGCGCGCACACCCGCATCGCCCTCCCCATCGCCGTCAAAATCTTCCAAACACGCCTCAAGACTCGTCGCGCCAATCTCGCACACTTCTCCACTTCCGATGAGTCCATCTCCGCACAGCGCCGAGCTCCCAAACACAACGCCCGTCGCACACGCACCGGTTGCCGCGTATCCGGGCGCCTGCAAACCATTGACGTTTATCGTCCCAACGGTTCCCGGCATCTCTCCCCACGCGTCCACAAACGTCATCGGGCGCTCCAAATCAGCGCTCAAAGCCCACGACTCCACGCCAATGCGCTGATAGCGATACACCTGCGAGTCATTCGGACACTGATAGATTTCATCCACTTCATTCCAACACGTGACCATATCACTCCCCACCGGACACGCATTGTGCAGATTCACGGGATCCACGGGAAGAGCCGTTCCAAGCGCGTTGCCAAGTTCCGCGTTCCACGACGGCCACGCGCTCGTTGATCGACTTGGGATAAACGTTCCCGCGTCCAAGAGCGGCACGTCTCCGCGGCACGTCTCCGCGCCCGGACACTGATCGTCCGTAAAGCAAACCAAATTCGTGGTGACAGAACAATGCTTATGCGTTGCGCCAAACGCGCCAAGAATAGCCTCCATGCGGCGCATGTCCTCAATACGATACAGATCGCGACGCCACTGATCCTTCTGCGCGCTACAGCTGAATGTTGGCCCCAATGCTTGCTGACACTCAATATCGGCCGTGCACGAAACATCAGAGAGTGGCCCTAAATCCGTACAAAAACGCTCATTTGTCACCGGACGAAAATCCCCGCGATCCATGAACACAAAATTTGTCACAATCTGATTATAGACATCCATCGTCTCCGGTCCGGCGTTTTGGCTGTAGGAAATGGCATAGATCATCGGCTCAACCTCCCCGGCAGTCTCAAGCGGATTTAGCGCATGCACATAAATGGTGCGATCGTCTTGAATAGCGCGGAAGCCGTCCACCAAAAGCGGCCGCAGCGAACCGTCAAAGCCTTGCGCGGCATACCACATCTCCACCGGAAGCGCGTCAGGATTTTCCAAAACGCGAATACCAATCCCCTCTTGATTTTTCGGATTGCGCAGAATGAATTCCTTGCGCACGCCAGATGAAGCGATCGCTAACGGATTGACTTGCGTCACATCAAACGCCGGAAGCGCCGTTGCGGGAATGACATCTGCCTGCAACGTCGCGTCGTATTCGAGCGCTTCCGCACGACAGTAGAGCGTCGAGAAGTTCGTCCAGCCATTGCCGACCAAAACGCCGTCATCATTGCCTTCGTAGTCGCCAAACGGCGCCTCAAACTCGGGTGTCAGCGCGTTATCCGGCCACGGCACCTCGCAGAGAAACACGCGCGCGCTCACCGCGTCGGACACCGAACGGCCCACTAGCGACGCATTTGGCGTCAGCGTATCGGCGACAATTTCCGCGCTCACGTTTATGGAAGCAACCCCCGAGAGATTACCGCTCACGACCATGGTGTCCTCGAGTTCCGTGGATGCGGCAAAATCCAAAAGCGTGTCATCCGACGAGCTCCAATCGTATTCCCAGTCGTACACGCCAGGGAGCGGCACAATCGTCTGCGGCACGCCACTCACGACGGTCTGCGGCGTAGCGTCGAATACATGCTCCTCTTGGGCGGCCGTAAAAAAGTTCGGCGAGAGCGATACATCCACGGCATCAATGCGGTCAAGCTCGCAGATGCGATCGTTCGTGTAAAACACCGCCGACGCCGCCAACCCTTGACTGTTGATGGCCATCATACCAACGCCGCCCGTGCTCAGAACACCTTTCTCAACGGCGTCCGTCGGAAGCGCGTCCCCAAACACCTCAATCGTATGCTGGATGTTTGGCGCAAGCGCCGACGCATACTGCACAACCGCCTCGGTGTGATCGGGATACTCTACAAATCGGAACGTCGCCGGCATATAGCACGCGCCGCTTGTGAGCGCACCTGCAGACGGCAAGACGGCTTGACGCAGACGATGAATCGCATTGCGCATCGTTCGAGGCAATCCTTGTGCAAGTGGTATGCCGTCCAAGCTCGCCACCAGGGTGTATCCCGCCGGACACGGAGTGCCCACGGGCGTTCTCGAACGCAGCCCAATCTGCGGAATGGGATCCAACGCCGGATTACTGTTTGGCGCCAAAAATGACGTTGACGACATTTTTTGATCAAAGGCTACACGCACCTCGGCGTTGCGGCAAACCGTACTCCCATGCGGCGGCGTAAAACTCGACACCTCTGGCCGCTCAAAACAGCAACTCGTCGCCTGACCACAGCCGTAGTCACCCCCCGCGATGGAACAGTCCGACGACTGATCACACGAACAGCTCAAAGCAAACACCGCCTGATCGGAAGAGGACGACGTCGCTTCAAGCGCGGTAATCGTCGTTGCGTAAAATCCATCGGACGGAATGGACTGCGCGCTGATAGCCGCGGCTGATGCCGTTTGCGAAATCTGCACGGGATCAATGAGTCCGTCGCCACCGCTTGAAACTTCGCACGCCGGATGTTCTCCGATGCCGGAAAGACCGTCTCCGCAAAACGAGGCATTCGTGTAGGCAAACGACGATCCCGCATACCGACAATCGGTGGCGCATCCCTCGGCGCCGTCGCACTGCTCCCCGTTGCTCAATTCCACAACGTTGTTCCCGCAACAATCCGCGTTCGTCGTCGACGTGCACACGGTCAGAATCTTCGTCAAGCAATTTGATCCGCAACGGTCCGCATTGGAGAGATTACCATCGTCACACTCTTCGCCTATTTCCACGGCGCCATTGCCGCATACGGCCACCGGTGTCCCCGAACCTTCCGCTAAGCATTGGGAAGAACATCCATCGCCGCTTCGCGTGTTGCCGTCGTCACAATCCTCGCCGCCGCCGGCACTGTTTTGCGCGAGCGAGTTATTCCCGCAACGTGCGCCAATGCTGTTGGCGCCTCCGCGCACGCATCGATTCGTGCACCCCGGTACCGCTGTACCAAACGGCCCGTCACATTCTTCACCAATATCAACCGTATTATTGCCACAACACAGAAGACCGGCCGCATTCGCGCACGCCGCCGTTCCCGCCCATGTGCACGACGTGGTACACCCCAATCCGCCGTCGCATTCCTCGCCGAGTGTCAAATTGCAAAAACCAATACCGGCACACTTCGTCGCCTCATTGGCCGCCGTGCACACCACGGACGTGTTTTGTGAGCAGAAGCCCTCGACTACCCCATTGCCGCACACTTGCAAACTTGGAACAGAACCCACCTTTGTGCAGGCCGCCGAGCAACCGGGGGAGGGATCCGCCGATACATCCAAATCACCAATGGCAGGGGTAAGCGGACTCAAGAGAATCGCCGTGTTGATGTTGGAGGACGCCCAGCTCCAGTTATATACCCACGGATCGATGCGCTGTCCTTGCTCGGCACAAGTATCCGACACGCCAAAGGCGCGCGCCGCGACCGTGGCGCGATCGCCGACGAAATCAAACGTATGGCTCTGCGGAGATACTTCCACGCGATCAATCGTGCACAACGTCCCGTCCTCGTTCATACGGAACGACCACTTGTACTGCGTCGGCGACGCGAGAGGATTGTTGAGGCCTGTCAGCGGAACGCCGCTTTGACTCTCCACTGTGCCGGCGATAGTCACAGAATAGAAATGACCCATGTCCGTTGCCGGATTGAACGCAACCTGCGGCGTCAGCGTAAACGACTGCTCTTCTGCAGGATCCACCACAACATTGGCACCAAGCAACACCCCCGATTCGCACAGTTCGTTCGGACACCGCCGAAGCGTCACCGTGCTTGCGTTCAAGCCCTCCGGCCCGCTCACGGACTTCATCGGCACATTAAATTCTGCGCCAATCGACGCGCCAAAACACGCAGTGCCGCAGTTTGGCCAATGCGCTTGAACCGCCGGATCGGCAAAGTTGACCGCTACGTTTCCGACACCGAAATCGCCTTGACTGATAAGCGTAAGCGTAGCGCGCACAGGACCAGCAAGCGTCTCGGCAAGCGCCGATACAATCACGGACGGATTCGTAAGCGGCAGGAAAGCATTCACGGCCGGCCCCACGTTGTTGACCATCGTCCATTGCAGATCGCCTGTCGGAAGCGTGGTAAGCACACACGCTTGAGCGCCGTTGCTCGCGCCAGAGAGCAGAGCCTCACCGTTGTCTGGCGGGCTATACAGGCCATTGCCAATATCGGTGAGTGTCGTTGAAGACGGCAGGACCACGACCTCTTCCACGTCGCACGGATTTGGATCGTTGCGCGTTACAAACGAGAACACGTACGGCGCGGCCAGCGGCTCGCCCGATGTCGCAGCCGTGACCGTATCGTCAATCGTCACGCGATAGGTGCTGTTTGGACTCAACGTCACCGAGGGCGTAAAGAGGAACGACGTCGCGTTGATGACCGGATTGTTTGGCGCCGGAAGAACGGCTTGCACGGTTGCGCATGGATTTGGTCCTGTTCCCGTGCATTTTTCCACCGCAACAGCGCTTGGCGGAATAACAACCGGCACATTGAAATGCGCCTGCACTAAAGCATTGACGCACGTTTGATTTCCGCCCGATCTGCTAACAGTCGGCGATGGACTGTACACAAATGTTGTCGCATTGCATGTGTTCAAGACGTACGGCACCGCCGGAATCTCGCCCGTCGAAAACTCAAACAGATAGTTGGTCGATGGTGGCGCGCTCGCCGTACAGGACGAGCTCAAAGGCTGACAGCTTTGCGTGTCGGCGCAACACTGAAAGCCCGTGCCGCACGCGCCAACACTCGACGGATTACACGTCCCGATTTCGTAGTTGATGCCGTTGCTCTCATTGGCGCCGATGGTCACGGTCACAGGACCGGATAGAGCCAGCGTCGGAACTTGAGACACAATATGTGTTCGTGCCCATGTGGGCGTGGATACAGCTTCCTGACCATTGAAATATGTGACCACTCCTGCCGTCGTGCCAAAAAATTCGCCGTAAATGTCCATGTTGATAGACGTCGGTCCAACTGTTGGCGAAATAGAGCAGATGCCAGGTCCCGGAGATCCAGATTCGATGTCAAATCCCACCGCAGCGCTCGTAGCATCTCCGCGTTGAACCGTCAGATTATGCGTAATGGTGGCAACATCAACATGGTTTGTATACTCCTCGGGCACCTTCACGATAATCTGCGTCGGCGTCCAATTCACGCCGTCGCACTGCGCCGGAAAGTCTGTTGATCCGGCGGCGCGATACCCAAGCGACGGATTGGCAAACCACACGGTGCCGTTTGATCCAAAATTACTTCCCGTAATCGTGAGATATTCGCCAACCGGTCCGCTCGAAGGATCCACAGAAAGGATAACGGGATTGCCCGCGGACGGCGTTTCAAGAATGGTAAACGAAATGGCATTGCTGTCGATACCGCTCGCACGCACGACAATATCGGCCTCCTGCGGCAAAAGAGGCGGGACAACGGTTTGAATTTGCGTGTCATTCCAACTCGTAATAGCCCCTGCAGACACTCCCTCATAAAACACATTTGAGCCCGGCTGACCGGGGGCGCCAAAACCGTTGCCATACAAACGCACGCTCGCGCCAATTTGTCCGTTTGCCGGCGCGGCGGCGCACAAATTCGGACGCTGAATCGTATTGACCGTAAAGTCCGGAAGATCTGGACCAATCACATCATTCGTCGTATCCGAAGAACCCGTAGACGTATACAGTTGAATAGGACCGCTTTTGGCACCTTCCGGAACTGCCACAACGATTTGTTCGTCACCCCACCCTTCGGCGCACGCCAAGGCGGCCGTTCTGTCATCCGACGGATCGCCGTCGATACCAAGAAATACCACGCCGCCCACATTCGTGCCAAAATCCGCGCCTTGTATCGTCACGTAGGTGCCAACGGCGCCATTCATCGGTGAGAAGGCTTGGATAACGGGAAGCGCCGCGCAAACCCCCGCCACACAAAAACCGGTTGAACAATCTGCGTGTTCAAGGCACGCATCGCCTGTGCACGCTCCGCAAGAACCGCCGCAATCAACGCCCGTCTCGTCACCGTCCAATACACCGCTAAAACACCACGCCGGAACCACCGTTACCACCACATCATCGGCCGATGTGCTATATCCGGCAATGTCCGTTCCAAGCGCGTCAATCACATGCGTCGAGCCTAGCTCAAGACCGGTCGTTCCCCACACGAGCCGTCCAAAAAACGTTGTTTCGTTGCTCGTTGGAGCGTCCGTTCCCATACTGACGCTATCGGCAAATCCTTCTACAAGACCCACGCCCGTATCATCGACGATCGTTACATCCACATCCACAAATCCGTCCACGCTCACATCCGCGCCACTGTGCGGTGTCGTAATCACCACACTGGGCGGTGTCACATCCACAAGATTTCCCGTGGAAAATTCGCTCGTGAGCGGACAGCCAGTAAAACCGCAACTCAAGAGCACGTCGTTGGTCCCCTGCAATCCTCCGTACAGCTCAACAGTGAACGTCGTATCCGCGTCAAAACAATCCAACGTCTCGTTCGGCGATGGACACGGCGTCGCGGGACGCACGCGAATGGTACGGCCGCTGACGCTTGCCTCAATGTCCACTTCCAGATCGGTGTTCGCGTTGCGCACGCGCAGATTATCCTCCACGCTCGATACGTCCACATTGGACGACAGAGCCACCTGCACCACGACGTTGCGAATCGGCACATAGCCGGAAGGCGTTACAGAACGCAAGTCAAATCCGCTCCCGCCACTTGAACAGTGCGGCCCGATACAGTCACCCGGCACATCGCTTGATGACACACTGTCCCCGGGCGCGATGCCAGTCGCCTCAAGCAAACGGTTCAGAATAAACGACGTGATGGCAAAGGAAGACAAGATGATAACAAGACCAATCGCGGCATTCACAATCATCTGCTGGGCCTTCTTGACCGAATCCGTGTTCCCGCCTGCCGTCATCCAGATAAATCCTGCATACAAGATGAACCCAAGCGCCACGACACCCAAGAACCCCAGAACAATACGAATAATGCGCGCAACAATGATGCGTGGATCAACGGATCCCAAACCGGTTTCCTCAAGTTGTGCAAGTCCTGTATCGAGCTGTGCGAATACTGGATCGATGAACACAAAAAGTCCAACCAATGCCGCAACCCAGCCGAGGGTGAGCACAAAAGTTGTTCGTCGAAATGTCATGTATTAAAGCGTTGGATAGGCGCACGCTACGGAAGAAGAAGCCTCATTACAACAGTTTGGACCAGTACAAGCTTGGCTGCGCGACGGCGTGAAACAATTTTGGTATACACTGCGCAATCCTGAATCTATTTCAGCGCCATAAAGCAGATCTTCCGAAAACGATCCATGTTGAAGCGTCACCTCATGCACCGGAGGTGTGCCGGCAATCAGATTGGCTGTGCTCGTGAACCAAAGGGCTTCGGTTGGCGAATGAAGAATCACGTTATCCGCATTGACCGTTGACACTTGCAAGGCGCTGTCAAATCGCAAACGCACCGCCTGATCAAACGGAATGTTTGCCGCCGGAAGATTCCCATCCAAAGGCGGCGTCAACGTCGTCACACGCGGTTCCACGAGCACAATCTCATTGTTCGTTTGGAACGACCACATATAACTGTCCGTTTCATCGGGGACTCCATTGTTATTGCCATCCAACCGATTCCCCGCCATATCCACAAGTCCGCTGTAGGGAAACACCGCCTCAAATGCGTCTGGATCAACGCGTCCCGCCGCTTTCGCCTCAACGTTTGAAAGGACGTTCGCCGGTAAACAGGTAATTGTCTCTCCACAAGAATTCACGCCGCACGCCGCGTCAGCGATAAACTCGGATGTGCGAAAGGCATTGCCAAGCATCCAATTTCCACTCGGCGTCCCGTCGCCGACCGGAATGGTCAGTAATGTGATGTTCGTAAATGGCGAAGGAGCCTGCCCTACGGCAGAAATCGGGTTGATGGCCTCTGAATAATTTATTTGTACAAGAATGTTTCGCGCGTTTATGGTGTTTGGAAGCGGAATAACGCTCTCCACAGTTGGCGGAACCAAATCCAGCTCCGTTGAAACCTGGAATGTCCACGCATACCCCCCCGAACGGAAAATGGATTCGGAGCTGTCCGCAAGCTCAATATCGTTGGTGAGTTCCACGGTGTACCAAACCATCGCCTCCGCGCTTCCCAATGTAACGTTCGGATTGAACACAAATGTTTTGTTGTCCGCCGTTACGCCCACATCCACCTCCTCGCCAAGCAATTCCACCTCTTCATCGGTATCTCCGTCTCCATCAAGATCGTCAACGTCCACATAATAGATACGCACCGCCTCTGTGTTGAGCGAGGAGAGCGCCGACGGATTGGCCGCGTCATACTCCGGCACAATCGTCGTTGGATTCATCTCGCGACGGAACGTTACGGCGATATTCGTGTTACGCGGAATGCCCGTTTGATTGCGCGCCGGATAATGCGTGTCGAT
>CAYHRP010000008.1:0-2114 GCA_964359145.1 uncultured Gammaproteobacteria bacterium
GCGGCTATGGGTGTGGAAGGGTTTTGGAACGACCGCGAAACGGCCGAGCGTGTGAGTCGCGAGTATGGTGTGCTGAAACAGGAAATTACAATGTGGGAGGCGCTCCAAGGTGATGTCGCCGCGCTTTCGGAAATGCTTACAGAGGCGGATGACGCGTCGTTTGAGATGCTCGACGTGCAGCTTCAAGAGCTTGAAGCGCGCTATGAAAAACTTGAAATCGAAGCGTTGTTCACCGGTGCGTACGACCGTCTCAATGCTATCGTCTCCATTCACGCGGGCGCCGGCGGCGTGGATGCTCAAGACTGGGCGGAGATGCTTTTGCGCATGTACCTTCGCTTTGCCGAAGCGCAAAAATGGAAGGCAACCGTGCTCATGGAATCGCGCGGCGCGGAAGCGGGCATAAAATCGGTGACGGTACAAATCAGTGGCGAGCGCGCGTATGGCTATCTCAAAACCGAAGCGGGCGTCCATCGGCTCGTGCGCCAATCGCCTTTCAATGCGGACGCGTTACGTCAAACGAGTTTTGCTCTCGTGGACGTGATTCCCGAAATCGCAACCGACGACGAGGTGGATATCAAGCCGGACGATTTGCGCGTGGATACCTTCATGTCCGGCGGTCACGGCGGCCAAAGTGTCAACACTACATACAGCGCGGTGCGCATTGTGCACATCCCAACAGGCATTACCGTGCAATGTCAAAACGAGCGTTCGCAGGCGCAAAATAAGGAGTCTGCAATGAAGGTCTTGCGCGGGAAATTGCTACAGCGTAAACTCGATGAACAACGCCAAGAGATTGCCGGCATCCGCGGAGAAGTCGCTTCGGCCGATTGGGGCAGTCAAATTCGATCGTACGTTCTGCATCCGTATCAGATGGTGAAGGATCATCGCACGAATTTTGAAACGTCTGATACGGCGGGCGTGCTTGGCGGAGACGTGCGTCCATTCATTGAGGCGCGGCTTAAACAACTTGTTTCTGGAAAAGCGTAAAGAAAAAGTGTTCGTGTCGGGCGGAGCCGGTTTTATCGGTTCTCATTTGGTTCATCGGCTCGTGCAAGAAGGGCACGAGGTTATTATTGCCGACAATTTGAGCACGGGAAAAGAAGCATTCGTGAACAAGAAGGCGTCATTTCATAAGATGAACGTATGGTCCGAGTACAAAAAGCTCTATAGATTGCTCAAAAAAGAACGGCCGGACGTGGCGGTGCATTTGGCGGCGCACAAAGACGTGCGCGCGTCGGTGAAAGATCCAATCCATGATGCGCACATGAACGTCATAGGGACGCTCAATGTGCTCGAGGGTATGCGGCGTGCCGGCGGCGGGCGCGTGGTGTTCGCGTCAAGCATCGCCGTCTGTGGTTCAGACGTCACATTACCGATTACGGAAAAGTGCATCATACAGCCGAGTTCACCGTATGGCATCGGCAAACGCGCCGGAGAGATGTACATGTGGCACTACTCGGAATCAACCCCGAACATGGCGTGTGTTTCGTTGCGTTTGACGAACGTGTACGGTCCGCGACAGAGCCGTGAAGGTGCCGGAGTGATTACGATTTTCATCAAACAACTTTTAGAAAAACAAACGCCGACTATTTTTGGCAACGGTCAGAAGACACGCGATTTTATTTATGTTGACGATGTGGTGGACGCCATCATGCGCGCTATGCGCGTGGCGTGGTGCGGTGAATTGAACATCAGCACTGGTGTTGAGACGAGCATCAATCAGCTGTATCAATCTTTGCAAAAAATCGTGGGCGTTTCGATTGAGCCGAACTACGACGAGCCGCGCGACGGCGAGCTCTATCATGTGTATGCCGACGCAAAAAAAGCGGCCGAGGTTATGGGGTGGACGGCGAAGACAACGCTTGCGGACGGTCTGCAGAAAACGGTCGATTGGTTTCGTGAGCATCCCAACGCCGTATGATGCATGACGATATTACGCGCGCTATTCACGTCCTCCGTCACGGAGGCGTTGTCGTGTTTCCCACCGAAACGGCGTACGGCATTGGGTGTGACGCAACAAACGCTGATGCGGTTGAACGGATTGTGCATATAAAAGGAAGACCGAGCGGCCAGTCTTTCCCCGTTGTTGTTGCCTCTATGGAGATGGCAAAAAA
>CAYHRP010000008.1:2214-14210 GCA_964359145.1 uncultured Gammaproteobacteria bacterium
CCTGTTTCAATGATCGTGGAGATTGTGGACGGTGAGGCGGTAGTGCATCGCGGCGATTCTGCCAACTTATGACCGTTAGACTGTGGGGTCAGGTCGTGAATCTAGAGTTATTATCAGAAAACTCTAGATTCACGACCTGACCCCACACCACTGATTTTTTCCACACTATGAAACCAAAAAAGTTCTTTGGCCAACATTTTTTGCACGATCAAAGCGTTGTGGAAGCGATTGTTGCGGCCGCGCATATTTCGCCCCAAGACATCGTGCTTGAAATTGGGCCGGGGAAAGGCGTGTTGACACGGCGCTTGGTGGAAGAAGCCATGCGTGTGGTGGCGGTGGACATTGATGGTGAAGCGATCGCGGAAGTGCGCGCTCACGTGCCGGCGAATAATTTAGAGCTGGTGCACGCCGACATTTTGTCGCTTTCGTCCATTGAGCGGGACGATTTGGTCGGAACGGATTACATTTGTGTCGGCAATTTGCCATATAACATTACGTCGGAAGTCTTGAACACATTTTTAGTTCAAGAGCCCAAGCCTTTGCGGTGCGTGTTTATGGTACAGCGCGAGGTGGCACAGCGTATGATGGCCGGCGCCGGAGATATGAATCGACTAGCGCTTTTGGTGCAATTGCACGCGCTCGTGTCGCGCGTTGTTCATGTAAAACCCGGAGCATTCTTTCCACCGCCAGAGGTACAGTCGACCGTTGTGCGGCTCGATGTGATGACTCGAGAGGATCAGCATGATCGAGGCATTCGCGATGCAAAGGCTCTCATGGATTTTGCTGCGACGGCATTTCAAGGAAAGCGTAAGCAACTTGTTTCGACGCTTATTTCGCGCAACGGTTTGACGCGCGAGCGCATTGCACAGGTGCTTATTGCTCTCGGACTTCCGGAAACGGCGCGTCCTCAAGAACTCTCTGTTGATCAGTGGATCGAATTTCATCGCGCGTGTACAGCGGCGCGGTGTTCTGCAACCACGTAACCAAGTAATCAACTTCCATCCACAGCGCGAAAAGCGCTTTTTTTGATATACTATAGACATCACCCTATGAAACAGGACTCCATCATACATGAAAAGAGTGATCTCCTTGCTCTTCGGTGCAAAAAATCCTCAATGTACCGACTGGTACATCTGTGGTTTTTTACCCCTGCAGAGCGGCGGATATCATCTCTTTTCATGAATGCTAAGTCCTATTTCATAGGGTGATGTCTATAAACGCCATTATGGCAAACACAACAGACAAACCCCGCGACAGATGGTCGGCGATGGCCGGTGATCAAAAAATCGGTTTTGTTTTATTTGGCGTCGTAGGGATTTCCGGACTTGTTTTGAGCATCATATTCCTCCTGCAACAGATGAACGCGCCGTTTCTTTCGGACTACGATGGCGAGACATTTCTCACGTCGTCCGAGCGCGAACTTCAGGAGATTGAGCGGCAACAGGCGACGGATACGGATGCGGATGGTTTGTCGGACTACGACGAGCAGTACGTGTATCGTACAAGCGCCTATTTGGCGGACTCTGACGGCGATGGATTTGACGACGGACAAGAGGTGAATACAGGAAACAATCCAAACTGTCCTGCCGGTGAAGCGTGCGGGAGAGAAGTGGACACAGGTTTCAACTCGCCGTTGCGTGCGGCCGATGTGTCCGACGAGATTCCGTTTGCCGAGGTTGGGTTTGGCGGTGCTATAGAAACGCAAGAAGATTTAGAAGTATACCTGTCTGCGCTTACGACGGATCAGATTCGCACCGCGCTTATTCAATCGGGTGTTGACGAGGCTACGGTCAAGGGGCTTTCGGATGAGGAGTTGCGCGCTCTGTTTGATAACGCTCTCAAGGAGCTTGACGAGAGCGGAACTTTGAAAGAAATTTTGGAACAGTAAGGTATGTCACGCGTCACGACCACGTTTCAAAAATGCATTCTGACTCTCATGGCCTGCTTTGTGCTCTTGACGCCATTTGGTGTTCAAGCGCAATTCACGGATCCTGCCGCGCTCGCCGATCGCACGGCGGCCAAGATTCAACGCGAGGCGATTGAAAAGCCGCTCTCGGTTGCCATCATCCAGATTTTGCTCAATTTGATTTCGTTTGTGGCGAATCGGTTGGCATACGATGCCGCGATTGCTATTACATCGGGCGGCGCGGGACAGTCGCCTTTGGCCGAGTATCGAACGGCGGAGGAATACTGGCAGGATATTGGCTCGGACATCGCGGGCGAGACGATTTCATCGCTGTCACAAGGCCTCGGAGAGATTGGCATTGACTTTGACGTGTGCGCTCCAAGCGACCCGAATCTGCGTTTGAATCTCCAGTTAGGTATTGCCGCGCGCTATCAGCGACCGGAACCGAAATGCGAGTTTCGGGACATTCAGAGCAACTGGGAGGGTTTTATTGCAAAGCATCAAAACACCGAGAACGGTTCACAGGAGCTTCTGCGCGAGTTTTCAAAACAGTTCGCTCCCGGACAGGGCACGCTCGACTCGGTTATTGGTATTTATATTCAGTCCATTGAGGAACAGGAAAAGCAAAAGAATTTGGCGTATCAGGAGCTTTTGGCAAACAAACGATTCAAAAACGTGCAGGACGTTATTACGGGAAACGTGGAAACGCCGGCAACGGTTTTAGAGGATCAATTCAAATCCAAATTGGAAGAAGGCCAGAGCAATCAAACGGAAGCGCTCCAAGGCGCACTGTTTGGAAACGAGGGCGCGCTCTTGCAAATTGGTGTTTCCGCAGGCTCGGTTTTCTTGAACACATTATTGAGTCAACTCACCAACAAAGTGTACGACGGGCTGTTTGAGGCGCCAACATCAGGCGGTGTATTCAATCCGGAGTTCATTGACGTTGCTGGCCGTGCGCGGGCGCAGGAAACATTTAAGGGTTTGCTCACAACGCCAATTGCCACCTTGGACAACTACAACATCATCAATGAGTTTGTGGTGTGTCCGGGCGCAAACTCGCGCGCTCCCAACAACTGCGTCATGGGGACGGATTTTGCCGCGGTAGTCGCGCGTGCCGAAGCGGGCCAGCCGATGACGGTGCAGGAGGCTATAGACGGGGGGCTTTTACATGGTGATTGGCCGCTGATTCCACCGACCGACGAGGCTCGTAATCAGGACGCATTTTGCTACACCTTCGGGTATTGCTATGCCAATCTTGTTAAAATGCGCGTGGCGCGTATTTTGCCGGTCGGTTGGGAGATGGCCGCCGCGAGCGATCAGAATAATGAAGGGAATCCTATAACACTCCAAGAAGCGGTGAACGGATTTAACGATTGCAACTTTGGCAATCCGGACAATCTTGTTGATGCGGGCCATCCGTATTGTCGTATGATTGATCCGAACTGGGTCATCAAGTATCCGGAAACACAGTGCCGTGCACAGGTGTATGGGCAGACGCTTTTAGTCGGTAACTCTGATCAGCGCGCGCAAACATGCGTGGACACGCCGAGCTGTTTGGAGGAGGACGATGTGGGCAACTGCGTCGGCGGCTTTGGTTACTGCACGCAAGAGCGCAACACATGGCGCTTTGGCGGAGACGTGTGTCCCGAGCAGTACGCCAGTTGCGTGACGCTCACCGCGCGGACGGGCGGGCAAAACTCGTATCTCACGAATACCGTGGATTATGGTTCGTGCAATGCGAGCAACGTGGGATGCACGCGTTACGATAAGGTGCGCGGACTGCGCGAGGAAGGGACACTCGATCCCAGCGATGACGCGTATGTCTGGTCAACGGGGGTGTGTTCAAATAGCGATACCGTCAATCCGTTTGACGCGTGCACCACGGATACGGACTGTCTGGGCGGAGGAACCTGTGCCCTGCAGGCAAGCTTTGACGAAGAGGACTATATTTTCTTGGATGCGGATGCGTCGGCGTGCGATCCGTCCAACGATGGCTGTACGGAACTGGTGAGCGCCGCGTCTGCATCGCTCAACGTGATTGCCAATCCCAGTTTTGAGCAGGACACATTTGTTGACGGCCAGCCGGATTTTTGGAGCTCGACGGGAGGCCCGTTCACTTTTGACCAAACGAATGGGCATTTTGGTAACGCTTCGGTCGTTTTTGGAAGCAGTTCGACCATTGCCACGATGTATCAAATAACGCTTCCACCGGCGGAAACAACGACATTCTCTTACTATGCGCGTGGCGAAGCGTCTGGCGCCACAACGAGCATGATCTTTTCAAGCGGACTTGCGCCGCAAGTCTTGGGCGGCGATTGCACCGCAACGGCGGGCGGCTTTGCGACCGGTTCGTTGACTCTGCAGACTGACGCATGGCGCCGTGTCACTTGTACGGTGGCGACGTCGCCGTTTGGCGGAACCGCCGCGCCGCTCTACATCTCGGGCAGTAATGCGCGTGTGGACGGTGTGCAGGTGGAGTACGTCACGGCCGCCACGGATTTTCACGCGGGATATGCTCCGGGCGAAGAGCGCACGCATATTCGTATTTCGTCGCCGGAGATTGCCTGCACGGGTGCCGCAAGCGATCCGTCCGAATGTACGGCGTACGCGCCGTCGTGTTTGGCGACCGAGGTGGGATGTTCCGCGTACAAGCCGGCAAGCGGCACGCCGACGGTGCCGGGTATCATCAACGAAACGAACCTCTGTCCGTCCGAGTGCGTTGGCTATGAAACGTATCGTCAGCTTGAAACAAATTTTGAAGACTCGGAATTCCCCGAGTACTTTATCGCGTCTACCGCAACGTCGTGTTCGGCGCAGTATGCCGGATGTGATGAATTTACCAATCTTGATTCTATTGCCGAGGGCGGGGAGCGTCGCGAATACTTTTCCGATGTGCGCGCGTGTCAGGAAGTTATCGAGGCGTCCGATTCGGGACACCCGGGGACGACGTACTATACGTGGGAAGGTTCCGACACGGAAGGGTTTCAGCTCAAAACATGGTCGCTCAAGCAATCCAACTCTAGCCTTGGACCGTGCGTGAACTTTAACGCCGCCATAGGAACATGCGCCGAT
Source organism: uncultured Gammaproteobacteria bacterium (assembly GCA_964359145.1). Classification (GTDB taxonomy): domain Bacteria; phylum Patescibacteriota; class Patescibacteriia; order UBA9934; family UBA11717; genus 2-02-FULL-53-10. Next base: position 7,193 of record CAYHRP010000008.1, read on the forward strand.
CCGGGGACATTCATGGCGCCGATAACGTGCGACGAGAATGCCGACACGATTACGAATCCGGATTGTCGCGAGTTTTACGACGCGGGAGGCGACGTGCACTATCGTCTGTGGTCTGAAACGATCACGGTTGGCGACGCGTGCAGTGCGTATCGCAAGACCGTTTCAACGGAGGCGGACTGCGTAAACTCGGATGGCGTGTGGAACGCGGGTGCCGGAAGTTGCGCGTACAACATCATGCCGTCGGAGAGTTTGAGTTGTCCGGCGGCGCAAAACGGTTGCCGCGGTTACGCGGGCAATGCCGGTTCTAACACGCGCATCGTGTTTCAAGATTTCTTTGAGAATGGTTCATTGAACGGTTGGTATAAAGGAAGCGGGAGCGGCTCGGTTTCATACAGCAACGACTCGCTCGCGCCGACGGGGCACTCAATTCGATTGCAAAGCGCGTCAGCCGGACCGTTTGCCATGATGGTGACACGTTGTACTCCGACGGCGGGAGAGACAACGTGTACGCTCGCCGATCCGGTGTCTGGACGCACATGCAAAGTGCCTGAATTCGCAACCGAGGTTGCGTGCGGCGATGTGGCCGGCGGCGTGCGTGCGGGGCTCGCGTACATGGTGAACTTCTGGGCGCGCGGAAGCGGCGATGTGAACGTATTTTTTGCCGACGGCATCAGTCCAACCGGCGAAACGGAAGATATCGGCACCGTGAGCGTGTCGCCCGGATGGCAAGCGTATGCGCTCGGGCCGCTGTACATCGATCCGCTGTCCAACTTGGATGCCGCTACGAGCAACCTTTTCTTTGAAGGCGCGAATGCCTATATTGACAACGTGACGCTTACCGAGATGACCGAGACGGTGTATCGCCTTGAGGATTCGTGGGCGACGCCGTCCACGTGCGACCAAACGGTCGAGGGGTTGCCATCGCCGCAGTTGCATTTGGGTTGCCAAGCCTACGAAGATCAAAGCGGCGATACGCTCAATTTGAAGTCGTTTAGCGCTCTGTGTCGCGAGCAGGCGATTGGATGTAGCGCGTTCTACGACACACAAAATTCCGAGTCGCCGTTTGCAAGTGCGCATCAAGTGACGTGCGAAAATGTGGATGCAGACGGTAATGGCGCACCGGATACTGCGACGACGCCGACCGTGTGCGAGGGGCCGTATGGCACCGAGGCGTGTACGATTGTGCCCGGCCAATCGACGTGCACCTATTCGTTTACGGGGCCGACGGCGCCGGGGACGTTTGACGCGACGACGAACGATCTTTCCGACGTTGCCTCCGAGCTCGTGCCGCAGGACGAAAAAATCTATCTCGTTGACCGGCCGCAGTATCACTGCGCGGAACAGGCGGCCGGCTGTATGGTTTTGGGTGATCCGACGTTTGAATCGCGCACATTCACGGACGGCGAGTTTGCGTCGCCAACGGTGGCATTCTCGGACAAGGCCATCATCAACGATCCGGACAGTTACAACACGACGCTGTGTCAAGAGGATGAGCTGTTCTGTGAGGCGTGGAGCGCGCAGGATCGCGCGCTGTACTACTTCCGCGATCCGGCCGAGACGACGTGCGAGTACAAGCAGGGCGTTGAAATTGGCGGCACGCGCTTTGACGGCTGGTTCCAAACGGGTACCGATGCGCCGTGCTATGCGAGCTATTTAATAGGCGGGCAGTCGTACGGCATTTGGCGTAACGGCGATGAGGCGTACACCGGACTTGTGGGCACGTGTCCGGCCGCGCAAAATATGTGTTCAGAGTTTATTGACACGGCGGATACGCAAGAGGGCGCTTTTCCGGATGGCCGTCCATACTATTTTATTCGCAACGGAAAGATTACCGAGCAAGGAGAGAGCGTTTCGCGCAAGTGCGAGGGACTTATTTCGCAAAAAGAAGGTTGCGTTGGATTTGACGACACGTCGATTCCGTTCCACACGTTCAATGCGGGCGCAAGTTACGTGCGCAGTATTCATGCCGACGAATTTGACGCCAAACCGCAGTTTTCGCGCGTGCCGCCGGTTTCTTGCAACAATCCAGATTTTGGCGACGGAGAGTTTGATCTTGCCGACGGCACGCCGGTTAACCTGTGTCAGCGCCGATGCGCGTATCCTTTAGTGACAGGCGGAACGTTTGAGTCGCCTGTCGTGACGGTGACGCTCGGGGACTAGTGTCTTGTGTCGGCGGATTGTCCTGTGGTAACGGATGCGGCGGGGACGCCCGTGAATGGTACGTGTACACAGCCAACCGACGACTTGTCGGTGCCTCTTGGCGCGTCGGAGGAGAATCAAATCTGTGACTCGGGCGCTTTGAAGGGGCAACTGTGTGACAGTGATGCGGACTGCGGTACAGGCGCGTGTGAGCCGGTGTTTGCAGCAAACATCAACTTGTCCAACGACGCCAACACGGTGTTCCGCGTGGATCGCGATCGCACATGCGCCGAATGGCTGGCGTGTGACAGCGAGTACACCGCATGGTCGGCCGATCAGGGACGCTACATCAACGTGTGCGAATCGGTGTCGCGCTGTAACGAGTTTACGAATACGTCCGACTCGTCGTTTTGTTCAAGCTGGATTGACCGCGACAAAGAGATTTTAGACGAAGAGACGTACGCCAATCGCGACGCGACATGGTACGGCCTTGAACCGTCCGGCTACTCGGTGCCGAATCAGTACGCGGTGGAGCACTATGCGCAAATCAATCTGAATCCCGCCAAGTGGTGCGTAGATTCAACGAATCAGCTTTACAATCCGTTTGGCATTGTGACGGACTTCAACGCGATTGTGGGGGCGTGGAGCGCGGGCGTACCGGGCTCGTGCGAAACCGATGTGGAGTGCATGGGGATTACGCACGATATATTCGCAGAATGCGCGCCCTCGGCGCCGGACTTTCGTTTGGCGGTGCCGGTGGGGCCGTGTTTGGATGACGCGCAAAACGGCACGTCGTGCACGGTTGGCGTGTGCGAAGTGTCCGGTGCGGCATGCGCCAACAACGCGGATTGTTCGGTGCTTGGAACAGAGGACTGTATTCTTGTGAGCGCTGACACGCAAAACGGCGTCTGCTACAACAGCTCGTGTCTGCAGAGCATTGACGGGCGTCCGTTGGCGTCAAACTTGGCGGAGCAAAATGAGTGTCGAGGCTACCCCGAGCAAAACTCGCCATTTCCCAATGAGATTGTAACGGCGTGGAAGGACGGTCCGTCGCCGCTTGAAACCTATCCGCTCACCTACCGCTCGGGATTCAGTCACGCCAAGACGTGCGCAAACGGCGAAGTGTGCGAATGCTCGTATAAGACGGTGGAGTACGGTACAGGCGGTGTGCGCAAACTCTATGTAGATTACGCCGAGGGAGGCGCGCCAAGCTCGGTGTGCAACGGCGGCTCTTTGGACGGACAGGATTGCAGTGGCAACGTGCAGGCGTGCGCGGACGGCGGCGGCAAATGCGAATTTATCACGTCTGAAATTCAGCGCGTGGGGTGGTTTGGCTACTGCATTCAGCGCGATGGCTCTATGACCATTCTTGCCGACCCCGACAAAAACGCGTGTCTGCTGTGGCTGCCGGTGGATCAGCTCTTTGGCTCCACCGATCTCAACAACAAATTCACCACCGCCGGATTTCCGATTACGAACACGGCCTATTGCACGGACACGGAATTGTATGTGAACTTGTTTACAACAGGCGTCGATTCACCGGGACCGGAGGCAACGATGATTACGCCCGCCTGCGCGGAATCTTACCGAGGAACCATGACTCCTAACTCGGTAGCGGGCGCCGGATTCTTTATTGGGGATCCGCTCATAACATTGTTTTCAGCCATAGCGTCTTTGGATGACGTGAATGACTACGGAGCGAGCAACGAGCCTGACAACGAGCCTTACAGTGGAAACCACGATCCGATGTCTGCGGGTGACTCGTGCGATACAGGCGATTGGGATAACTGTTGGACATCCGTTTCGTGTCCAAAGAATTTCTTTGCGGTGATTGGCGGATGTGATAACTCGGAAAACACATGTGTGCAGGGGGCAGCGGATGCCGGTGCGGACGACGACTGTCCGTACTTCTGCGTGCCATCCGGTTCGTGGCGCACGGCCGACAGCGGCTCGTTTGATGTTGACACGGAATGTACGCCGCCAAACGGGCTCCCAGTGCCTATCAATAGTTGTTATGGTTTTGGATCTTCGGCGACGGACTGTTCTTACGAATCCACATGGGACGGGAGCTTCTCGGACTATCCGGAGGGCGCGCCGCGCGGATATCTTGTCGCAGACGTGAGTGACTATGTTGATCGCTACAAGACGTGCGCTCTTCAGGGCGTGCCGTTTGAGCCGTATGAAGATGGAGATACTGCGGCTGACCTTTCAGCAAACAACTGGTATCTTCCGCTTAATCCTACGGTCGGCGGTTTTATTTACAATTATCCCTCCAACAACGCCAATTATTATCTCGGGTGCGCCGAGGTGGCATTTGCGAGCGTAGAGGCGGGATACGGCAATAGCTCCGGACAAGTGGGAAATGCGGCGTTTACGAACCGCGCGATTTCGCCAAACTTAAGCGCGCAATACACAACAGAAAATGCCGAGTTGGTTTACAGGACGAGCACGCAACCGTATCCCGTTGGACGCGTGGTGCAGGCGCTTGGGTTTGTAGACGGCTACGGACTTGAACAGACTAACGTTTTGCAGAGGCGGCTTGAAACGCCGACGTTTATCGATCAAGCGCCAGTCATTGTGGAGGCGTGCTTGTTGGCCGACCAGCTTTCCGTGCACAGCGATGTGGTGACATTGTCTTCTTGCTCCGTCTATCCTGCCGACACGCAGAATCTGGCGCGCGGGTATCAACAGTTGAGCGTTTCGTTGCCGGGAGCGGCCGTGGCGCAGGAAGATAGCTGTACGCCCGGCGATGTGTGCGCGGGAGGGGAGCCGGGCGGCGCCACGTGCAACAATGGTGACGGCGGCGGGCCAAATCCCCCAAGCGATCAATCAAATTACGCCTGTTTTATTGGGTGTGGGCCGTTTCAGTTGGCAAACAATCCGACGGCCGCGGGATTTGACAGCGATGGTAACTGGGATATTTCGGAGGGGACGGCATTTTGTCAAAGTTTGGGGCTTCAAAACTGTATTGACTCATCCGGCATCGCGGACGGATCGTTTTGTAATGCCGAAGAGGCCGGCGAGGGGTGTGATGCATCGAGAATTGACTATGTGTGTTCACGATTCTATGGGCATGCTTCGTCCGACAATCCGAGCGCGGCGGATTTTGGAACCTACGGTTCTCCGAACACGTCGGCGCCAACCGGAGTTTGCGCAGCCGCTATCAGCGAGGAAGATATTCCCGGGATGAGTTATGCCTGCACAGGCACCTGCAATTATTCTGATTTTGCAAAACGGACGTTTCAATGCAATGGTCCGGACAGTAATGATGCTATTTGCTACGACTCAAGCGATTGTCCAGGAGGATCGGAAACGGTTTATTGTTCGAGTGCCGGCGTGTGTTCGGTGACCATAGGAGCGGCGGGAGATTCCATTCCGACACTTCTTGAGGAGGGCGATCGCGAAGCGGGATTGTCGCTTCTGCAACAGTTCTTTGCCGAGTTCCGCGGCTTTTGGCAGTTTGAAACTCCAGAACGCACGGATACGATGGCAGAGGGGGGTGATACAGGGTACTACCAGCATGTGTCGAGCAACTCGAATGACGGATTGCCTCAAGGTGTGGGGATTTTGCCTGAAGTGACATCTTCATTGATTGATCCTGACATTCGTGAAGACGGTGATTCCTATGGTTTTGGCGCGAACGACGGAGAGCCGACGGCGCCGGTTGTGCGCGCAGTTGGGGAGATTTGCAACGATTCGGCGTGTATTGAGGGGGTACAGAACAGTGTGTCGGTGAACGGAAAGACGGGGACGATATTTACATCGGAAGGGAATTTTCGTACGGATTTGCGATTCTTTGCCACGACCGATCCAAACCAGTTTCCTCTGCGGCAGGTGTTGGTGGATTGGGGCGACGGCACGGACGCGGACGACACGGCCTCGTGGGGGCGCGGCTCGCTTTCGGGCTCCACGGCGCCGGATAATTATTACAGAGCGCATCGCGGCTTGAAGGCGGACCAAACGCCCTGGTGCACGGACGGCGAAGGGGCCGCGTGGGGGCTGACCTCGAATTCGTGCGAAACGGCGCCGTTTCAATTTCAGCACCACTATCGGTGCACGCCGCTGATGCTCGAGTTTGTGGAGGGGCGCACATGCGTTCCGGATGCCGATGGCCGCTTGAACTCGCCCTGCTCGTTTGGCGACGGGCTGTGTACGTTCCAGCCGCGCGTGTTTGTGCAGGACAACTGGGGATATTGCACCGGAACATGCGATGACCCTGCGAGCACGACGGATGACCCGCAGTGTTTTGCGAATGAGACTGTTGATGAATGTAATTATATTGATCTGCCAACAAGCGATCTTACGATCGATGGTGCTCCATATTCTGATCCATGGGTGTATTACGACGGATGGATTTCGGTGGAGCCGTAAGGGAAGCGATTAGCTATTAGCTTTTGGCTATTGGCCTAACAGCCAACAAAAAAAAGCACCCGCCCTGCGTCCGAGAAACCGGACGGGGCGGGCAACGCACTAGAGGCGGTTGCAAGTGAAGCTTGGTGAACCTTCCGAGCTCATAAAAGAGTCTCCGGAGGCGTTCACAATACCGTCAAGCTCATTACCTGCGGAAGAAATCATTCTGTGTCCATCAACGTACACAGGCGTTACGCAGGTGTGTTCTTGACCAGTAAATAGACACCAACCGAGCTCACCAAACTCATCTTCGACCCAGTCGACGGTGTCTTGTCCACCTTCGCGCACACACCCCCACTCACCGGTGGGGTTGATGTTGAGCGGCACGATGAGGGTCTCGCCCTCTTCGTACTCATACTCAACGGAATCGCCGTCCCAGTGCCCAAAGTCACTCACGTACTCGTAGTACGTGGTGTACTCGGGCGCGTGGACGACGCGGACCTTTAGCAGGTCCCCTTGCACGCGCACA
>CAYHRP010000008.1:14310-16185 GCA_964359145.1 uncultured Gammaproteobacteria bacterium
GTACTCGGGCGCGTGGACGACGCGGACCTTTAGCAGGTCCCCTTGCACGCGCACATCACACTCTGCGTGCATGTAGCAGTCGGGTGAGGCAAAGTTCTCACCCTCGGGATCCAAACAGGCCGTCGCAAGGACGGTGACGGCATGCCATGCGCCGTCTGCGGGGACGCGGTAAAGGTCGGACTCTTCTTCCGACCGTTCCACCACCTCGGCGCCCTCAATGGCCGCCGCCCACTCCGGCCAATCCGCCTCGTCGAGGTGGTTGACCGTGATGCCGATGGCGATGCCGATGGCGTTTGCCTCGGCAGTGTCGTCATCGTCCCCGGCAACATCGTCGTCGCTGGCGTCATCATCGTCTCCACCGGGGGGGCCGATGGGATCACCACACGCGCCTACCACAGCGGCGCTCAACAACCAAACAAGCGCCGTCAAGGCGCGTCTCGCGTCTGTGACGTGAGTTTCCATGTAAAGTCCTATCTAAAGGCTAGCACGAATTTTACAAATCGTCAATCTGTCAACCCCATCTATCCACACTCTGTCCACAGACCATTTCACAAGAAAACCAATCAAAACAAACAAAATTTTGACACGCCCCCAGCACTCTGATACGTTCATGTCGAATTGTCATGACACACAAAGCAAAATCAGCGTTCATTCACAATCGAAGACCTGTAAGTTGCAAGTATCAGAGAATTTGGAGCCGCAAGGTTCACAAGGTTGTTGAGTACTACGTTGCTCACCCAACGGCAAGATTGTTTGCAATCACTGGCGATCTAGACAATCTTGGCATATTCGTGTCCAGACATGGTCGTCCTCTTGCTGAAAACTTGGTTGACGTTTACAACCGGCTGATAGGCGCATTTATGTATTCGTTCACTAAGCGGCATGTAGGAACAATCCCAAAGTTCTGCATGATTCCATCAGGAGAGGAAATATTTGCCATCGGGGTCACGACAAACGTTTCCGTGGCAAGAAATTTCTTCAGACTTCTAGAAAGTGAAGTAAACGAATTTGTGCGCGCCAATGCACCAGTGCTGATAGATGATGTAACGGTCTCGTTTGGATGCTCCTTATTCCCAAGCAAGATCGTGCGATCCGTGGCAACCCAATTCGTTACTTTGGTAAGGCACAATGAAGTTCAGAAGGCCTCTCAAGCTTATCTTGATCTGATGCTCTTAATGCGTCGGACACTTGCATACGAATTTTATATGTAAAAATTTCTATCGCTCGATGCTCATGATCTCGACCTTGCGATCTTCTTCAGAAATATGGTCTATGCCAAACTGAGGGAGTACAAGCACAGTACTCGGCTGGCATTGCTGTTGCTTGCGGAAAAAGCGAGCCACGATTTTGGACTCAGAGATCGTTTGCGGTCGCTGGCACTGAACAGCCAATATGGCATCAGTGATGAAGATGCTCACACAATTGTTCAGTTGATTTTGCAAGCAGAGCAGTCTTAAATAAGAACCCCGAGCAGGAGACGCCTTGCTCGGGGTTATTGTTCTGCGAGATACGGAGATTCATGAAGGAGTAGCTCTCCTTCATTTCCAACGAATGTTGCCCTCACGCCAATTGGCAATGTCAATTTGTACGCGCAATGACCAACGGGAAAGCCATAGAAAATCTCTTTCTTGCCTCCCAGGAAGTCGGAAGTTTCTCGTAGAAATCGCAAGATAAGTTCTTGTGAACGGAGCTCGGGGAACTGGGTGTCCTTGTGATCGGTACGCTCGGAGAACGAAGAGAACACAATCCCTGCTGTTCTTTCCAGACGACACGATGCGTGAAGACGCTGAACCATATTTTGGATCGTCTCAAACGACATATCCAATGTGTCGAGAAACAGGATCTTGTCCGCGACTGTGGGAACCATTCCAATCT